>CAMYJM010000045.1 GCA_947258635.1 uncultured Acidimicrobiaceae bacterium | reverse complement strand
CCAGTCGGTTCCCCGCGGCACTGAAGAGCACGCCGGTCAGGCAGCCGGCGCCGATGGGGCCACACCCGAGTCGGCGGATTCCCCCGAGTCTGTTGATTCGCCGGAGTCTGTTGATTCGCCCGAGTCCGTTGATTCCGTCGACTCTGTCGATGGGCCCGACGGAGGTGAATCATGAAGACGAAGAACCCCCGCGACGTGGTTCTCGAGCCGGTCGTTTCTGAGAAGTCCTACGACCTGATTCAAGAGCTCAACACTTACACCTTCGTGGTGGACAAGCGCTCCAACAAGACCGAGATCAAACAAGCAGTTGCCGAGATCTTCGACGTTCGAGTCGTTTCGGTGAACACCATCAACCGCAAGGGCAAAGTCAAGCGCACCGGCTACAAGACCGGTCGCCGTAAGAACACCAAACGAGCGCTTGTCACGCTCGCCGTTGGCGACTCGATCGACATCTTCGAGGTCTGATATGGCAGTCAAGAAACCCAAACCCACGTCCCCAGGACGCCGCTTTCAGACGGTATCGGACTTCGAGACCGTCACGAAGGCGACTCCCGAAAAGAGCCTGCTCGCCAAGAAGAAGCGGTCGAGCGGCCGCAACGTCCACGGGCGGATCACCTCGCGCCATCGCGGTGGCGGCCACAAGCAGCGGTACCGCGTCATCGACTTCAGACGAAACAAGGATGGCGTGCCCGCCAAGGTGGCCGCCATCGAGTACGACCCGAATCGCAATGCTCGTATTGCCCTCCTCCACTACGTCGACGGCGAGAAGCGCTACATACTCGCCCCGCTCAACTTGCGGCCCGGCGACATGCTGGTGAGCGGTTCGGGCGCCGAGATCCGGCCCGGCAACGCTCTCCCGCTGCGCAACATCCCGACGGGAACGGTCGTTCACGCCGTTGAGCTGCGCCCGGGCGGTGGAGCCAAGATGGGTCGCGCCGCCGGCACGTCGGTCCAGCTCATGTCGAAGGAGGGCAACCTGGCTCTGCTGCGATTGCCGTCCGGCGAGATGCGCCGCGTGCCGATCGACTGCCGCGCCACTGTTGGCCAGGTGGGCAATCCGGATGCTGAGCTCGTAAAGATCGGCAAAGCGGGCCGCAACCGCTGGAAGGGCAAGCGCCCCCAGACGCGCGGTGTTGCGATGAATCCCGTCGACCACCCCCTTGGTGGGGGCGAGGGCCGCAGTTCCGGTGGTCGCCACCCGACGAGCCCGTGGGGTAAGCCCGAGGGGCGTACCCGCAAGAAGAACAAGGCCAGCGACAAGTACATCGTCAGGCGCCGCAGCAAGAAGGGACGCCGCTAATGCTCACGAGGGACGTCTCCTGATGGCACGTTCACTGAAGAAAGGCCCCTTCATCGACGAGCACCTCATGGTGAAGGTGGAGAAGGCCGTCGCCAACAAGGACAAACGAGTGATCCGCACCTGGAGCCGCCGCTCGACCGTCATTCCCGAGATGGTCGGCCTGACAATCGCGGTCCACGACGGGCGCAAGCACGTGCCGGTCTACATCAGCGAATCGATGGTCGGTCACAAGCTCGGGGAATTCGCCCCGACTCGCACATTCCGGGGCCACGCCGGCGAGAAGTCTGCGAGGCGCGGATGAAGAACCAAGCCACGGCCCGATACATCCGGCAATCGCCGTTCAAAGTGCGGCGCGTGCTCGACCTCGTCCGGGGATTGCCGGTCACAGAGGCACGCGATGTTCTCACGTTCACCAACCGCAAGGCAGCCGGCACCGTGCTGAAGGTGCTCGACTCGGCGGTCGCCAACGCGGAGCACAACCAGGCACTCGACGCCGATGAGCTTTGGGTGTTCGAAGCCTTCGCCGATGAGGGGCCCACCCTCAAGCGATACCGCCCCCGTGCCCGCGGGCGGGCGACCGCAATCCACAAGCGCACCAGCCACATCACCGTTGTCGTGGCCGACGACGAAGAGTACGAAGACGAGGAGCACTAATGGGCCAGAAGATCCACCCCTATGGCCTGCGTCTGGGCATCGTCACCGACTGGAAGTCGCGCTGGTACTCCGAGAAGGACTACGCCTCTCAGGTCAACGAGGATGCCGCCATCCGCCATTACCTCAGCTCGGAGCTCACCCGCGGCGCGATCTCCCGCATCGACATCGAGCGGATTGGCGACAAGAAGGTCCAGATCGACGTGCACACGGCGCGTCCCGGCGTTGTCATCGGCCGCTCCGGCTCCGAGGCCGACCGGCTGCGGCGCGGCCTCGAGAAGCTCACCTCCCGCCTCGTCAAGTTCAACGTAATCGAAGTGCAGAACGCTGAGACGGACGCGACCCTGCTGGCCCGCAGCGTTGCCGATCAGCTCGAGGGCCGCGTCTCATTCCGGAGAGCGATGAAGCGAGCCGTGTCCACCGCGCTCAAAGCGGGCGCCGAAGGCGTGCGGATTCAAGCCTCGGGCCGTCTCGGTGGTGCCGACATGGGCCGCCGCGAGTGGTACCTCGAGGGCCGAGTTCCGTTGCACACATTGCGAGCCGATATTGACTATGGCCAGGCGACGGCGCGCACGATGGTGGGAGCCATCGGCGTGAAGGCCTGGGTGTACAAGGGCGACGTCGTACCGTCACTGTCTCGCTCCCGCGAGAAGATCGCCGCCGAAGCGCGCCTCGCAGCGGGCGGCCCCGCCCAGCGCCGCCGGTCGGCGAAGTCCCGCGCCGAGGCTGCCGCCGGTGAGTCGGGACGGCGTTTGATCGAGGCCGGAGGCGGCAAACGAATAGTGGAAGCCGGGGGCGGCAAGCGCCGCGAAGGCGGGCGGCGTCTCATCGAGGCGGGCGGCGGCAAGCGGGTCGACGCGACTGCTGCGATGGACGACTTCACCGAAGAGGTGACCATCTCCAAAGAGCTGATCGATGACTCAAGCATGGCATCGGCCACGCCGGCGACCGCTCCGGAGGTTCCTGAGGCTGCAGCCGTCGAAGCCGGTCTCGAGGCGGCGGCCGGGGAAGGCGCCGAAGTCGTGGCCGGGGAAGTCTCGGAAGCCGGTGTCGCGCCTGTAGGTGCAGCTGTGCCGGACGAAGCCCCTGCTGAAGAGGCGTCCGCTGAAGAAGCCCCGGCTGAGGAGGCGTCCGCGGAAGAGGCGTCCGCTGAAGAAGCCCCGGCTGAGGAGGCGTCCGCGGAAGAGGCGTCGGCGGAAGAGCCCCCTGCTGAGGAGGCGTCCGCTGAAGAACCCCCTGCTGAAGAGGTGTCCGCTGAAGAGGCCCCTGCCGAGTCGGGTGACGAGGAGGCCTAGTCATGCTGATGCCAAAGCGGACCAAGTACCGCAAGACCCACAGAGGCCGCATGGCCGGCAAAGCTCAGCGAGGCAGCCGCGTCGCGTTTGGCGAATACGGTCTACAAGCCATGGAGCCCGGCTGGATCACCTCTCGCCAGATCGAGTCGGCCCGTATCGCGATGACGCGGGCCATCAAGCGTGGCGGAAAAGTGTGGATCACGATCTTCCCGGACAAACCGATCACCGAGAAGCCTGCCGAGACACGGATGGGCTCCGGCAAGGGCAACCCGGAGTACTGGGTCGCGGTGGTGAAGCCGGGCCGCGTCATGTTCGAGATGTCCGGCGTCGACGAGGACCTTGCCCGCGAGGCCATGAGGCGGGCCAGCCACAAGCTGCCCGTCCGGACCAAATTCGTCAAGAGGGATGAAGGATGAAGGGTGTCGAACTTCGCAAGTTCTCCTATTCGGAGCTTGGCGAGAAACTTGACGAGGCAAAGGAAGAGCTGTTCAACCTGCGATTCCAGCTGGCGACCAACCAGCTCGACAACACGACGCGGCTGCGCCGAGTGCGTCGGGAGATCGCCCGCATCAAGTCGATTCGCCGCGAGCAGGAGCTCGAAGCGTATTACAGAGAACAGGAGCAAGGCGCATGACCGACCGGGCAGCTCGCAAAACGCGCGTCGGCGTGGTGATATCCGACGCCCGGGAGAAGACGATCACAGTCGAGGTCGCCGACGTCACGCGTCACCCGCGCTATGGCAAGACCGTGCCGCGTCGCAAGAAGTATCACGCCCACGATGAAGCCAACGACGCTCGCCTCGGCGACACCGTGCGCATCGTCGAGACCCGGCCCCTCTCCAAGTCGAAGAGGTGGCGTGTGGCGGAGATTGTCGAGAGGGCTCGATGATCCAGCAGGAATCCCGTCTCCGGGTGGCAGACAACTCAGGGGCCCGCGAGGTGCTTTGCATTCGCGTGCTGGGCGGCTCCGGGCGCCGCTACGCCTCGCTCGGCGACGTAATCGTCGCCACGGTGAAGGACGCCAACCCGGGCGGTGCCGTCAAGAAGGGCGACGTCGTCAAGGCCGTCGTCGTCCGCACTCGCAAGGAGAACCGGCGCGGCGACGGCACCTACATCAGGTTCGACGACAACGCATGTGTGTTGATCAACGATCAACAGCAGCCGCGCGGTACCCGCATCTTCGGGCCCGTGGGCCGCGAGCTGCGCGACAAGAAATTCATGAGGATCGTCTCGCTCGCTCCGGAGGTGCTCTGATGAAGCTCAAAGTGGGAGATTCCGTGCGAGTAATCGCCGGCAAGGACAAGGGGACCGAGTCCAAGATCGCCCGGGTCCTCAAGAAGCGCAACCAGGTGATCGTCGAAGGAGTCGCCACAGCCAAGCGCCATCAGCGGCCTCAGGGTCAAACGATGCAGGGCGGCATCATCGACAAAGACATGCCAATCAATGCCAGCAATGTGATGATCATCTGTCCCGACTGTGGTCCTACCAAGATCGGCGCTCGCTTCGACGGCGACGGCCGCAAGTACCGCGTGTGCCGCAAGTGCGGAGGTGACCTGTAATGGAGCCTCGCTTCAAGACCAAGTACGACACTGAGATCCGCGCCAAGCTGATGGAAGATCTCGGTCTCGACAACGTGATGCAGGTACCACGGCTCGCCAAGATCGTGGTCAACATGGGTGTCGGCGACGTGACCCAGGACGGCAAGCTCATCGACGCGGCGATGGAAGACCTCCGCATCGTGACGGGCCAGCAACCCCGGCTCAATAGGGCCCGCAAGTCGATCGCCAACTTCAAGCTGCGCGAAGCGATGCCGATCGGCGCTCACGTGACCCTGCGCGGGGTGCGCATGTGGGAGTTCTTCGACAGGCTCGTCACGTTGGCGATTCCCCGGATCCGGGACTTCCGCGGCCTCAACCCGAAAGGCTTCGACGGCCGGGGCAACTACAGCTTCGGGGTGACCGAGCAGCTCATCTTTCCAGAGATCGATTACGACAAAGTGGTCAAGGTACGGGGCATGGACATCACGTTCGTGACCACGGCCGTCAACGACGAGCAGGGCAGAGCCCTTCTCTCCGAATTCGGCTTCCCGTTCCGGCAACAGGCAGGTGTTTAGTGGCGAAGAAATCGAAGATCGCGAAAAACGAACAGCGCAAGGTGCTCGTTGAACGGTACGCCGAGAGGCGCGCCGAGCTGCTGGCGGTCATAAAGGACCCCGAGGCCAATTACGACGCCAAGAGAGAGGCCAATGCCAAGCTCTCGAAGCTGCCGCGCGATTCCAGCGCCACCCGCTACCGCAACCGCTGCGGCATCAGCGGCCGACCCCGCGGTTACTTCCGCAAGTTCGGCATGTCGCGGCTGGCGGTGCGCGAGCTCGCCCACAATGGCGAGCTTCCCGGAGTCAGAAAGAGTTCCTGGTAATGCACACTGATCCAATCGCAGACATGCTGACACGGATTCGCAACGCCAATCAGGCGCTGCACCCGGAGGCGATCATGCCGTCGTCGAAGCTCAAGGAGCAGATCGCCCGAATCCTGGCCGAAGAAGGGTACGTCGACAGCTATCGGGTCGAAGACGCTCGCGTCGGCAAGGCACTCATGGTCCGGCTTCGCTACCAGAACGGCCGGGTGCGGGTCTTGAAAGGGATCCGCCGCATCTCGAAGCCCGGCAACCGGGTGTATCGAGGTGCCTCGGAGATCCCGCGCGTCGCCGGCGGAATCGGCGTCTCGATCGTGTCCACTTCAGAAGGGCTCCTCACCGACCGCGAAGCGCGCAAGCGCAACGTGGGCGGCGAGGTCCTGTGCGAGGTCTGGTAGCTCATGAGCCGTATCGGAAAGAACCCGATCGAGGTTCCTCGCGGAGTTGAGGTCACCGTCACGGACAGTCACGTCGCGGTCAAGGGACCCAAGGGCACCCTCGAGCGCACGTTCGACGAGCGCATCACCGTCAACATCGAGGGTGATGTCATCTCGCTCACCCGCGTCGACGATGAGCGTGAGTCGCGGGCGTTGCACGGGCTGAGCCGGGCCTTGCTCGCCAACATGGTCGAGGGTGTCGAGAAGGGGTACAGCAAGGAGTTGCAGGCCGTCGGCGTTGGCTATCGAGCCGCACTCAGTGGTTCCACCATCGAGCTCCAGCTCGGCTTCTCGCACCCGGTGAGCGTCACTGCGCCGGACGGCATCACATTCGAGGTGCCGGAGCCGACCCGAATCGTCATCAGCGGGATCGACAAGCAGCTGGTGGGCCAGGTGGCCGCCGACATCCGCAAGATCCGCCCGCCCGAGCCGTACAAAGGCAAGGGGCTTCGCTATCTGAACGAACAGGTTCGGCGCAAAGCAGGTAAGGCAGGTATCTCGCAATGAGGGGCTCACGCACGGAAGCACGCCGCCGCCGCCACTTCAGGGTGCGCAAGAAGGTCTTCGGGTCGCCGGACCGGCCGCGGCTCGCCGTGTTTCGCAGCAATCGTTACATCTACGCTCAGGTCATCGACGACGCGAGTGGCCAGACGCTCGTCGCCGCCTCCTCGCAAGAGAAGGCTGTCGGCAAGCCGTTGACGGTGGCCACCGCGGCCGAAGTCGGCAAGCTCGTGGGAACTCGGGCCAAAGACGCAGGGATCAGCGCCGTCATCTTCGACCGCGGTGGGTACCCGTATCACGGCAGGGTCAAGGCACTGGCAGAGGCGGCCCGCGAAGTGGGCCTCGAGTTCTGAATGGCCGGCCCGCGCCGCACAACGCGATCGACAGGAGAAACACACCGTGACAAACCGCAGCAGAAGCGATAGCAGGAAACGGGGCGACCGCAATGAGCCGCCCGAGTTCGACGAGCGCGTCATTGCGGTCAACCGCGTCGCCAAGGTCGTCAAAGGTGGCCGCCGCTTCTCGTTCACGGCTCTGGTTACGGTCGGCAACGGGAAGGGCAAGGTCGGTATCGGCTACGGCAAGGCCAAGGAGGTCCCCGCCGCGATCCAGAAGGGCATGGAGATCGCTCGCAAGAACATGGAGCACGTGCCGATGGCCGGCACGACGATCATCCACAAGGTGATCGGCGAGCAGGGCGCTTCTAAGGTTCTCCTCAAGCCGGCTGCCCCGGGTACCGGGGTGATCGCCGGTGGGGCGGTCCGACAGATCCTCGAAGCGGCCGGCATTCGTGACGTCCTCGCCAAGTCGCTCGGTTCACCGACCCACATCAATGTCGCTAAGGCCACGATGAACGCCTTGATGGGACAGATGCGGCCCGACGAGGTTGCCAAGGCTCGCGGCCTCAAGGCCGAGGAGATCTTCCCGCCCGCCATGCTGGCCGCGTACCGCTCGACCGAGCTGATGCGGACCGAAGTTGGAAAGAGCTAGGGATGGCTATGACGAGCTATGACGCGTCTCGGCGGTTGCGGTCCCTCGTGGATGGAAAGAGCTAGGGATGGCTATGACGAGCTATGACGCGTCTCGGCGAAAGAAGTAGTCCATGGCCAAGGCCACGACCCTCAAGATCACATTGGTAAAGAGCACAATCGGTGAGAAGCCCAAGATCAGGGCCACCGTCGAGAGCTTGGGTTTGCGGAAGATCCGCCAGAGCGTGGAGCGGCCCGATTCGCCGTCACTGCGCGGCATGATCTTCCATGCCAAGCACCTGTTGGAAGTCGAAGAGAACTGATGAAACTGCACCATCTGAAGCCGGCCGAAGGCTCGAAGAGCAAGAAGATCCGCGTGGGCCGCGGCGAGGGAGGCCGTCGCGGCAAGACGGCGGGGCGCGGCACCAAGGGCCAGAAGGCACGCAGCAAGGTTCGTCCCGGCTTCGAGGGCGGCCAGATGCCCCTGCAGCGCCGGATTCCGAAGCTGAAGGGATTCAAGAACCGCAACAAGCAGTACTTCGCGCTGATCAACGTCGACAAACTGGCAGCCTCATTCGAGGCCAATGAGATCGTTACTCCCCAGATCCTCCATAATCGGGGTCTGGTGAAGAAGCGCGGCAAGATCAAGGTGCTCGGTGAGGGCGAAATCGATCGTCCTCTGACCGTGAGTGCCCATGCCTTCAGCCTGGGTGCCGTCGAGAAGATCCAAGCCGCCGGAGGCAGCGTCGAGGTTGTGGAGTGAGCTCACCATTGCCGGCCCACTCTGCGACCGCCACGTCGCGCGGCACGCACACCGAAGCTAGGGGTTGAACGCACATGCTCTCTGTGTTCCGCAATATGTTCCGCATCAAGGATCTTCGCAACAAGATCCTGTTCACCCTGTTCATCTTCGGGGTTTACCGGTTCGGTACGGCAATCCCGGTTCCGGGCGTCGATCTCGACCGAGTCCAGGACTTCGCCAACAACCAGACCCAGAGCGGCTTCGTGGGCATCCTCAACCTCTTCTCGGGTGGTGCCCTCGAGCAGATGTCGGTGTTCGCCCTCGGGATCATGCCTTACATCACAGCCTCGATCATCATGCAGCTCCTCGCCGTGGTCATTCCCCGGCTGCAGTCGCTGCAGGATGAGGGCGAGGCGGGCCGCAAGGTTGTCACCCAGTGGACCCGTTACCTGACGGTGGGCCTGGCCCTGCTCCAGTCGACCGGATTCACGTTCCTGTTCCACAGCGGCAACTTCACCGGCGGCATCGACCTGATCCCGAACTACACCACCCAGCGCGTCCTCATCATCGTGCTCACGATGACGGCGGGCACCGCCATGATCATGTGGCTCGGCGAGCTGATCACGCAGCGCGGCGTCGGTAACGGCATGTCCCTGATCATCTTCGTGAGCATCGTTAGCCAGTTGCCGTCCCAGCTCGGCATCCTGTTTGCCAACTCGCAGCCGTATCAGTTCTGGGTCGTCGTACTCGTCATGATCGGCCTCACCGTCGGCATCATCTTCGTCGACCAGGGCCAGCGGCGGATACCGATCCAGTTCTCGCGACGGGTCCGCGGTCGCAAGGTCCTCGGCGGGCAGTCGACCTACATCCCGCTGAAAGTCAACATGGCCGGGGTGATCCCGGTGATCTTCGCTACGTCGATCATGTACTTCCCGGTGCTGGTGTCCTCCTCGCTACCGCCCACCGGATGGGGACAAACGGTCCGCGAGTTCATCGACAACAACCTGCTGACAACGGGGAGCTCCGGACAGTTCTCCCCAAGCCTCGTCTACATCTTCATCCTGGGCCTGCTCGTCGTCTTCTTCACCTACTTCTACACGGCGATCCAGTTCGATCCGGAGCGCCAAGCCGAAACGATCCAGCGTCAGGGAGGTTTCATCCCCGGCATCCGGCCCGGCCGTGCCACTGTGCGCCATCTCGAGCATGTCCTCAGCCGCATCACCCTGCCCGGCTCGCTCTACCTGGCCCTGGTCGCGGTGCTGCCCTCGATCATCGGCTGGTTCTGGAACATCCCAGTCGGCTTGTCGGGCGTTTCGATACTCATCGTGGCCGGCGTGGCCCTCGAAACGATGAAGCAGATCGAGAGCCAGCTCATGATGCGAAACTATGAGGGGTTCCTGAGCTAGCGCTCCGAAACCCTTACAACGCAAGCGTACAACGTACGTGTTACGACCTACGTTGTACGTGATACGTAGTACGTGATACGAGGTGTTTATGGGTAGACGACTTCTCTTCTTGGGCCCTCCGGGGGCCGGCAAGGGTACGCAGGCCGCCATGCTGGCCCGCACCCTCGGGGTGCCGCACATCTCAACGGGTGCCATGTTGCGTGACAACGTCGAGCGCGGCACCGATCTCGGGAAGAAGGCCCAGGCGATCATGGTGGCGGGCGATCTCGTGCCGGATGACCTGGTGGTCGCCATGGTTCAGGATCGTCTCGGCCGGCAGGACGCCGAATGCGGCTTCCTTCTCGACGGGTTCCCCCGCAACGTCAGTCAGGCCCAAGCACTCGATGCCGCCCTCGGCGCCGGCGCCCTCGAGCTGGCGCTGCTTGTTGAGGCCGATGAGGAAGAGCTGGTGGCTCGCCTGCTGCAGCGGGCGATCGAGGAAGGCCGGGAAGACGACAACGAGCAGACGATCCGCAATCGCCTGGACGTCTACCGTGGGGAGACGGAGCCACTGGTCGGCTACTACCCGGACAACGGCGTAATGGTTGTCGCCGTCGACGGAATGGGAACGATCGACGAGGTGTTCGCAAGAATCGTGAGAGCGTTGGCCGACAACTGATGAAGACGGACGCCCGGGTCGTTACCAAGAAGACTCCCGAGGACTTTGCGAAGATGGCCATCGCCGGTGCCTGCGTTGCCGCGATCCATGCCGCGACGCGCGCTGCGGCCCAACCCGGGACCTCATTGCTCGAACTCGACGCCATCTCGGCCGAGATCCTCCGCGAGCATGACTGCCGCTCGTCTTTCCTCGGCTATCACGGGTTCCCGGCGACGATATGCGCCTCGCCCAACGAGGTCATCGTGCACGGCATCCCGAGCCGATACCAGCTGCGGGAAGGCGACATCATCTCCATCGACGCTGGTGCCATCTACGAGGGATGGCACGGCGACGCTGCTTTCACGGTGGCCGTGGGCGACGTGGCCCCCGAGGTGACGCAACTGCTCGAGGTGACCGAGCGGGCGCTGTGGAACGGGATCGCTCAGGCTCGCCACGGCAGGCGGCTTGGCGACGTCGGCCATGCCGTCGAGGAGACGGCCCGACCGCACGGGTACGGCGTGGTCCGCGACTACATCGGGCACGGCATCGGCCGACAGATGCACGAAGCGCCGAACGTCCCCAACTACGGCGTGCCGGGCAAGGGATTCAAGCTGAAGACCGGCATGGCGATCGCCATCGAGCCGATGTTCAACCTGGGGACTTCAGAATCCTCGGTTCTCGATGACGGCTGGACCGTCATCACTCAGGACGGCAAGCTCTCGGCTCACTTCGAGCACACCGTGGCGATCACTCCCGAAGGCCCCAAGGTCCTCACCCTCGCCGAGCCCAGGTTGGTCGACGAACTCGACGAGGTGGGGCGGGCCTAGGACACCTAGGAGCTTGCTGAGTGATCACTGTGGATGGATCTGCGGAATCTCATCGTCATCTGCCACAGTCCGGCGAGCGAAGGAGTATCAGTAGATACTTCGAG
>CAMYJM010000044.1 GCA_947258635.1 uncultured Acidimicrobiaceae bacterium | reverse complement strand
GCCGAGTTGGTGCCCGATCTCCCGGCTGATGTCGAGTTCGTCGTCGAGGTCTCGCCCCATTGGTGGACGGCGGGCGACACCATGGAGGCGATACTCGCGCCCTACCTGGCCGCCGGATTTCGCGTTTACCAGATCGACAACAACTACTGGCCGTGGCGCTATCTCTGGCCCAACGTCGTCCGCCCGCCTGCACTGCGCCGGGACGACGCTGCGGGCTTGAGTGGCCGGGCCGACCTTGTCCTATCGCGCCGCGTCGGAGAGACGCTCTGACTGGGAAAGGCGATCGCCCGGCCAGCTCTCCCGCGATCCGGATCGTTGCCAGCCGAACGTTCCGACGCCGACCATGCCGAGCGCCGCTAGCTTTGAGTCCGCGAAACAGAATTGGGAGCGAGGCAGGACGGAACCGTGGACGGTGAACGATCAGACGCCGACAGACAGGATGACGAGCGCCTTGCGGAGCGCGCCCGCCACGAACTAGAGCGCAAGGCGGAGAACGAACGGTACGAGGCGGAACGGAAGGCCGAGCACGCCCGCGAACGGTCCGAACGTCAGGCAGCGCGCGATACGGCTGATCGCGAGCGCAAGGCTGCCCGAGAACAGGCGGATCAGCGGCGGCGCGACGCCCGCGAGCAGCGGGAACGCGATCGCAGGGGGGACGGCTGAGCCACGCCAACAGGCGCCCGGTACCCGGCCGGGCCTTCTCCGAATAACCTGATCCCAACCTGCAGACGAAAGGGAACTTCTTGGCTCACCCCGACGTGCTCGGCGTCGATCCCCGACCCCTCTTCTTTCCGGTTGCCAATGCATCCGCTCTCGGATTGCGGCCGCCCTCCGATCGCCGCGGAGTCGCGCTGCGCACCTGGGTACGGTCGCTCTCGGTGATGCAGAAGGAGGCGCTCGTTGTCAACGGGGCGACCGGTCGCACGTGGCGGCTCGCCTCCGATGAGGGCCCCTATCTGGCGGGATACGACGTCGGCCCGTGTCCCCTCTCGTTCATGACCACCGGCATGGTGTCCTCCTACATGGCCGAGATCATCGCGGCCGCCGGTGTCCGTGGCGTCGGGATCAACGATGTGCGACTGACCCTGGACAACTACTACACGATGGAAGGTTCAGCCCTGCGGGGCACCATGACCGGGGGCGCCAAACCCCCTGTCTTGCGCGTCGAGCTCGCCACCGATGCGGACACTGAGACAATCAACGAACTGGTCGCCCGCGCCGTCGCCTCCTCCCCAATCCACGGGTTGCTCGGCGGTATCGTCAACTCACTCTTCACGCTCTCCAGCAACGGGGCCGAGATCCCGGTGGGCCGGGTGGCCCCGATCGAGGGCGGCGCCCTCGCCGACCCCGGCGACACGTTCACCAATGCGCAGCCATCGCCGGCCGCGGTGGCCGGCGATCTCATCGTGAAGCAGACCCCCGCACAGGAGGTCGAGGGCGTCGGGGGCGTCAACTCGAGCCTGGCCGAGAAGCAGAGCCGGGTGCTCCATGTGCGCGGCGTGTGCACGCGGCGCCCCGACGACGGCGTCAAGGAGATCGTCCAGAATCTGTACCAGCCGATCGGATCGGAGTTCCGCTACCTCTCGGACGAGGCACCGGAGCACGGAGGCCGCGGGCTGGCGCCGGATGCGATGACCTACATGTCGGCGGGAATCGGCTTCTGCTTCATGACCCAGTTCGGCCGCTACGCCAAGATCGTCAAGAAGGAGCTATCCGCCTACCGCATCGTCCAGGACACGCACTTCACGCCCGGCGGACGCAGCGATGGCGGCGGCGGGGCCGACCCGGTGGAGACCCACGTGTACCTCGAGACGGCGGAGGGCGACGACTTTGCTCGCGACGTTCTCGACATGTCGGAACAGACGTGTTTCCTCCACGCTCTATGCCGCACCGATCTCGAGCCCGTGGTGCGGGTGTCGGCGCAGTAGCCGGAGCTACCGGATGCCGGTGTCGTAGTACAGCCCGATCTTCTCTTCGACGCCGGCACGGACCGTTACGGTCACGGGCTGCGGGGTGCCCAGGTATTCCGGGAGGGGCTGCGCCGTCACCACGTAATCCCCGGGTTCGAGGGCGATGAAGAAGCCACCGTTGCGGTCGGTCTTGAACGGAACCGGCACGCCGCCGAGGGAATCGCCCGTGATGATGATCGCGGCGTCCACGACCGGCTTGGCTTCGCAGCCCGGCTGCGGCGGGTGCTGCTGCACCGGACACTGCGGGCCGGCGACCACCGTACCGCTGAGGAACCCGAGCTTGTCGATGCGCTCGAATTCAGAAATGCTGAACGCCAGACCGCCGTCTACCGCCACCGCCTCGGTATCGATGAGCGCCCGCCGGGGGTATCCCCAGGTGTCGTCGTAGCTCACCTCAACGTCGATGCCCGCATCCACTGAGATCGCGATCGCCTCGAAGAGGTCGTCGATCATGACGGTGTCGGGCACAGGCCCGCTCCCATCAAGCGGCCCAATTGAGGACCAGAACTCACCACCGCGCACAGTGATCTCGAAAGGCCCGGCCCGCGCCAGCGGACATTCGCAGTGCAACTCGAATAGGTAGCGATAGTCCTGCAAGGCGGCTTGCTCCCATCGGGCTCGGGCTTGCCGCAGCGCCCGCCCGTCTGCGCTCGTTGTGGTGCCCCCGCCGGGGTCATCGGCGATCGGCACATACGGCAGCACCAGGTCGATCGTCACGACGATCGTGAACGGGCCGTCAAATGGTCCGCCGTCGATGGCGTCGGCTTCAACGTGGAACCAGCGGGGGTAGCCGAGCTCGGGGTCCATTCGGACGTCGACCGCGAGGATCCCCTCGTCGATCAGGTCGGCCGAGTCGGTGAACCATTCCTCCAGGTCATCGAATGCCGTTGCGATCGATGTCGGGGTGAGCAAGCTCGTGGCCGCCGCCTCGTCCAGAGGCAGGAACCGGGTCACCCTTCCGTCGCGCACCTCAACGTCGAACGTGCCGCCGTCGGGACAGGTGCAATCGGCCCGGAAGATGTAGCGGTAGGTTTCGAGCCCCTGTGCCGCCCACAAAGCTCTTGCATCCAGGAGCTGCTCCAGCGTCCTCACAACGGGCATCGCCTCGAGATCGCGCAATGTCAGGTCCACATCGGCGGTGCCATCACCGTCGAGATCGATGACCAACCGGGTGGGAAAACCGAGATCTTCGTCATACTCCACATCGACGACGGCACCGGCGCGAATCGACCGCTCGATGGTGCCGAACACATCGTCTATGGTCGTCGCCTCGGCGGAAGACAGCGAGACGACCTCACCGCCCCTGACGGCGAGAGTCTCGGTTCCCACCGACACGGTGTAATCGGCCGGGGCCGCCGTCCACAGCTGGCGAGCCGTCGCCAGCGCCGCCAGCTGCGCCCCGCCGTCGGGTGGAGTCGATGGGTCGGGCGCAACGGTGCCGGTGGTGGCGATTTCACCGGAACCACACGACGCGGCGAGCAGCACAACGACTGCGACCGCGAGCGAAACCCGTTTCATGGGTATCAGACGCCCGCGACCGGCTGCCGAGTTCCCATCCGCTGGCGCCGACTTCATACGGCATGATCGGGCTGAGCGGCAACCGGGTTGAGGACCTCCGTGAGTCACTCCCGCAGGAAGGCCACCCCGGCCGCCACGGCGGCATCCATCTCACGGGCGCATCTGTGGCCCGAATAGACGGCTCGCGCGATCGGGCCCGGTGCCAGACAATCGCCGATGCGCTGGATATCGATCCGGTCGGCGAGCGCCCAGTACAGATCGTCCTGGGGCGTGCGTGATGTGATCATCACAATCGTTGCGGCCTCGACCTCCCGAGTCGCCCCGGTGTGGACGCTTTCCAGCGTGGCCGCCTCGGCGCCGATGCCGGCCAGCGCCGTGCCGGTTTCGAGAGTGATCCCCAACCCGAGGATCCGCGCCTGGATACGGTGCTGTTCTTCGGTGTGATTCGTCCAGGTCGAGACTTCGTTGGCGGGGGTGACCAGCGTCACGTCGAGCCCGTCACCACGCAGCTTCTCGGCGATCACGCCGCCCATGTAGTAGTGGTCGTCGTCGTACACAACAACCGGCCCCGCCGGCGTGGCGCCGGCCATGATGTCGTCCGGGGTCACCACAGACGGTCCGTCCCAGCCGGGTATGGGCTCGTCGTGGGTGCGTCCCACGCCGTCGCGCCGCCACTTGGCGCCGGTGGCGACAATCACTCGATCCGCCCCGAACTGGAGAATCTGCTCCTCGTCGACGACGCTCTCCAACCAATACTCGACGTTGGACAGCTTGCCGATCTGGTTGAGGCGCCAGTCGCGCACCCGTCCCCACTGCGCCAGGCCGGGCAGCGCCGCCTCCAGGGGGACCCGACCTCCCAACTCGCGGCGCGCCTCGGCGAGCGTGACGCGGTAGCCGCGCTTACCGAGGGCGACGGCCGCCTCGAGGCCGGCCGGTCCCCCACCGACGATCAGCACCGACGAATCGGAGCCTTTCGGGGCGATCTGCTCCGGATGCCAGCCTTTGCGCCACTCCTCCCCCATCGTCGGGTTCTGGGTGCAGCGAATCGGGGTCCCCGTCTGGTCACCGGTGTAGCAGATGTTGCATCCGATACATTCGCGGATCTCGTCTTCACGGCCCTGCGAGATCTTCTGCGGGATGAACGGGTCGGCGATCGAGGGACGAGCCGCCCCCAGCAGATCAACGACGCCCTGGCGCACGAGGCGCAGCATCGTCTCGGGAGATGTGAAGCGCCCCACACTGACGACGGGTTTGGTGGTGACGCTTTTGACCCACGACATCGTCTCTTCGAGGGCCGCCTCGGGCACAAAACGCGATGTCCCCATCTCGAACGTGTAGTCGTGGACGGTGATGTCCCACAGGTCGGGTAGCTCGGCCAGCATCGCGATCATCTCGCGCGGTTCGGCGGTGTCCTGATCGTGATCGGGCCCGCCGGTGCTCGCGGAGAAACGCACCGCGACGGCGCAGGCGTCGCCGACCGCATCCTTGGTCTCCTCGATCAACTCGCGCAGCAGTCGTGCTCGGTTCTCGAGGGAACCGCCGTACTCGTCGGTCCGCCGATTCGAGGGGAGGAGGAACTGGCGGATGAGATACCAGTGTGCGGCGTAGACGTAGACGATGTCGAAGCCGGCCTGCCGGGCTCGCCGCGCCGCTTCCAGATGCCACCGCTTGAGATCGCGGATGTCGGACTTGTCCATCGCCCGGGTCTGCACCGGATCCCAGACTCCGGCCGGCATGCTCATCGGGCCGAGCGGCACCTCCCGCGAGTAGTGGTTGGCGCTGGCGGCACCGCCGTGCCACAACTCGACGCCGGCCAGGGCGCCGTGGGCATGGATGGCGTCGACCGTCATTGCCAGCGCTTTCACGTCCGCGTCGTCCCATATCGAGGCCGACGGGAACGGCTCGTCGTCAGAGGAAGGGTGGATCGAGCAATACTCGGTGCACACCGTCCCCCATCCGCCCTCGGCCTTGACCCCGCGCATTGCCGCCAGCGACCGGGGACGCCGGTACCCCATGCCGGTGCAGTGGGGCACCTGGTAGAAGCGGTTCGGAGCCGTCACCGGCCCAATCCGCACCGGCTCGAAAAGCACGTCGAAGCGGGGGTCGCGTGGCACCTAGTCCTCCTTGGTCTTGCGTTCGTTGTGCTTAAACACGCCCTATAAGAGCGGTTTAAGCACAACGAACGCCAAGAAATCCGACCCGGCTAGCTCTTCGCCCTCGCATAGGCGTCCGAGTACATGTTCGTGAAGTCCCCAAGGTCCGAGAAGAACTCGAGGCTGCCGTCCTGGAGCATTTCCGCCGGCGGGTAGATGCTCGGATCTTCGAGGATCTCCTCCCAGATGAACTCCTGGGACGCCAAGTTGGGGCTGGCGTAGTAGGTGTAGTTCGTCAGCGTGGCACCGTTCTCGGCGTCCAGCATGAAGTTGATGAAGGCCAGCGCCGAGCAGGGGTGCTCGGCCGTCGCCGGAATCGCCATGGTGTCGACCCAGGCGGCCCCACCTTCGATCGGAACCGCGTAGCCGAACTCTTCATAGGCGTCATAGTCGTCCGTCGACGCCGCGTCGTACGCCCCGAGGAAGTCGCCGTTCCAGCCCTGGGCCACGACCGTCTCGCCCTGAACCAGCAGGTCCTCGAAGCCGGCCGAGATGAAGGCAGCCAGATTGGCCTTGGTGGCGGCGATCAGATCAGCAGCCTCGTTGACCTCGTCCTCGTTCGTGGTGTTCAAGGAGTAGCCGAGATACTTCAGGGCGGCGCCCATCGTCTCGCGCTCGTCGTCGAGCAGCGAGATCTGCCCGGCGTAGTCGGCATTCATCGCCGGGTCGAAGATCACACCCCACGAGATACCGTCGGCGTCGTCGATGACGTCGTAGCTGAATCCGATCCCGGTGGTACCCCACTGGTAGGGAGCGGAGAACTCGTTCCCCGCATCGTACGGCGGGTTGGAAAAGGCCGGGTCGATGTTGGCCATGTTGGGGACTGCAGCCTTATTGAGCTTCAGCAGCAGTCCGGCGTTCTTCATGACCGTAACCATGTAGTCCGAAGGGACCACTAGGTCGTACGGAACACCGGCATCGATCTGGGCGAGCATCGCTTCGTTGGATTCGTACTCGGTGATCACGAGGTTCACGCCATATTCGGCCTCGAACGCTTCCTTGAGGTCGTCCACCTCGCCATCCTCGGCGGCCGCACCATACGGAAGGTATTCCGTCCAGTTGTACAGGTTGAGATCGCCGTCGGTCTGACCAGCCTCACAGGCATCGGCCAACGCCTGGGGGCCGGCGGGCGGCGGTTCCGTGGCCGGCGGCGCCGTAGTGCCCGGCTCCGCGGTGGTGCCCGGCGCCGCTGTCGTGGCGCCTGCGGCTGCGGTTGTTGTCGTCTCGTCTGTGGAATCGCCACACGCTGCGGCCACCAAGGCCACCGCGGCGACGAGGATCAGTATTCGTTTCATTATCTCTTCCTCCGTTATCCGCTTCGCTCTCCACGGCGCTGAAACGCCAGCGAGGCGAGAACTAGAATTATCGAGGCTGCCAGCATGAGTGTAGAGACGGCATTGATTTCCGGCGTGACCGACCGCTTGATCAGGCCAAAGACGTAGACCGGCAGGGTCGCCGATCCGGGGCCCTGAACGAGGCTCGTGATGACGACGTCGTCGAGCGAGAGCGTCAAGGCCAAGAGGCCACCGCCGAGAACCCCGGGCATGATCAGCGGCAGCGTGATGCGGCGAAATGCCTGCCATCTGCTGGCATACAGATCGGCGGCAGCCTCCTCCATTGCAGGGTCCATATTGGCCAACCGGGCCCGCACCACGATGGCGACGAACGAGATGTTGAAAGCGATGTGCGCCAGGATTATCGAAAGACGCCCCAGGGTGATGTTGACCTGGGTGAACCACATCAGGAGCATGACCGCCATCGTCACGTCGGGGATGATCACCGGCAGATAGAGCACGGCGTCGAAGACTCCGCGACCGAGCCAGCGGCGGTATCGGTCGATCGCCAGAGCGGCCGCAGTACCCAGCACTGTCGAGATGACGGTCGACCACGCGGCGACCCAGAGCGAATTCCGTAGCGCGTTCATGAGTTGCTCGTTGCCGAACATCCGGTCATACCAGTGCAGGGAGAACCCGCCCCAAATCCCCACGTTGGGGCTCGCGGAGAACGAGAACACGATGACAACGAGGATCGGCAAGTAGAGGAACGCGAAGACCAACCAGCCGTTGATCGCGAGTATGCGATCGACCCACGGCCGGGCGGCGGCGCCTTGATTGAGGGTCACAGAGTCCTCCCCCCGCTCCGGAAGTAGAAGACGGTCACCGCCAGCATCACGATGAGGATCGCTCCCGAAATCGACGATCCAAACGGCCAGTTCCGGGCCGCGCCGAATTGGGTGACTATGTAGTTGCCGAGGAGCGTCGTCTTGGCTCCACCGAGGATGTCCGGCGTGACATAGGCGCCCAGGCTGGGGATGAACACGAGGATCGACCCGGCGATGATTCCCGGACGCGAGAGCGGCAATGTGATTCTACGAAAGGCCGCCGCCCCCGACGCGTAGAGGTCGCGGCCCGCCTCGACGAGGCTCCAATCGAGCCGCTCGATCGCCGCGTAGAGCGGGAGCACCATGAAAGGGAGGTATCCGTATAGCAACCCCAGGAACACTGCGGGCACCGTGAAGAGCAGCCGGCCCCACAGCCCTGTCATCTCACCGAATTGCGTGATGTACCCGTCGGAGTCGAGCAGCATCCGCCAGGCATACGTACGTACGAGGAAGTTCGACCAGAACGGTATGAGAACGGCGACGAGCAGGATGTTGCGTGTGGCTTGCTTGCGGCGCGTGGCGATCCAGTAGGCAAACGGATAGCCGACGAGCAGGCACAGCGCGGTGTTGAGGACCGCCAGCCAGAAGGAGCGGACGGCAATCGTCCGCACCAACGGCTCAAACAGCCTCGTCCACGAGTCGATGTTCCAGGCTTCGAGCAACGGCCGGCCGGTGCGACCGCGGCTGGCGAAGGAGAACACGAACACGATGATCAACGGCAGTGTGAAGAAGAGCGTCAGATACAAGAAGGCGGGTGCGGCGTGGAAGAAGCCCCGCCACGCGTCGCGGCGCCTGGCGCGGCGCTCCAGTTTCGGATTCACCGCCGTCTCCCGGCTGCCTTCACGTTCGTCGAGGATCGTCATTCGGCGAGAGCAGTCGCGGATTCGGGATGGAAGTCGATGACGACACTGTCGCCCACTTCCCACCGCCGCATGCTGGGCGCGTTCTCGACACGCACGTCGAAGGACCCGACGACGCCGACGTCGACTTCGTAGAACATCGAGTCGCCGTAGAAGATCTTCCGGGCGATGGTCCCGTCGAGGGTATTGCGGTCCGGAGGTAGCTCAGAGCTGCTGGCGTAGAGGTGAATCATCTCCGGGCGCAGCGTGAGCGTCACCGCCGTACCCGGCGAGGAGCTCGTCTTCGCCCGGACGATCTGGCCCCCGGCGAGGCGCACGGCACCGGCCTCGGCGACCTCTCCGGGGAGGAAGAACATGTCGCCCACAAAACCGGCCACGAACAGGCTGACGGGAGAGCCGTATATCTCTTCCGGCATCCCGACCTGGGCGAGCTTCCCCTCGTTCATGACGGCGATCCGATCCGACATGGTCAGGGCCTCTTCCTGATCGTGGGTCACGTAGACGAATGTGATGCCGACTTCGTGCTGAATGTCCTTCAGCTCGAGTTGCATCGTCTGTCTGAGCTTCAGGTCGAGAGCTCCCAGGGGCTCGTCGAGGAGCAGCACCTTGGGACGATTCACCAGGGCCCGAGCCAGCGCAACCCGCTGTTGTTGCCCTCCCGAGAGGGCATTGGGCGCCCGCTTTTCCATTCCGCTGAGACGAACGAGGTCGATCGCCTCAGCGACCCGGCGGGCGATCTCGGACGGTTCGACTTTCTGCATGCGCAGCCCGAAACCGACGTTCTGCTCCACATTCATGTGGGGGAACAGCGCATACGACTGGAAAACGGTGTTGACGGGACGCTTGTTGGGGGGCCGCAACCCCATCTCCTCGCCAAAGATCTGCACGCTGCCGTCGGTCGGAAACTCGAGGCCGGCGATCATCCGCAGCGTGGTGGTCTTGCCGCAGCCGGAAGGTCCGAGGAGAGAGAAGAACTCGCCGTCACGGATCTCGAGGTCGACGTCATCGACCGCAGTGACCTCTTCGCCGAACTTCTTGGTAACGCCCGTCAGCGTTACGGCAGCCTGGCCATCCATGACCTGACGTTACCCAAACCAGTGGTGTCATACGAGTCATCGAGAAGGGCGTGCTGGTTGTGCTCAACCATGCCCTATGCCCGATCAAGCACACCGAACGCTCCTACCCGAACTCAGATGCTTCTCCCCAGTTCTCGCGAGCCTCGTTGGCGGCCGCGGCGGCAATGAGGAGCGCGGCCGTCGGGTCGGCCCACCACCAACCGAAGGCCGCATTGGCGGCGAGGCCGATGAGAGTTGCCGCGGCCAGCAACGCGTCGAGGAAAGTCATCTGCGCCTCGGACAGCAGCGGCGCGGAGCCAAGATCCCGCCCGGCCCGCTGCTTCATCTTGGCGAGCGCAAACATCACGGCCGCCGTGATCGCCAGGTAGACGATTCCCCAGAGCGACTCACCGGCGCGCCGGCCGCTGGTGAGGTCATTGATTGCCGCTCCGCTCAAGGCGATGGCGAGAACCAGGAACGCAGCCGCCGTCAGGCGGAGGGCCCGGCGGGTGCGGTCGGCGTGGTCGCCGGCATGCGTCGATCGCAGGTGCCAGACGACCACCAGCGACGCGAACAGCTCAACTATCGAGTCGACACCGAAGCCGATGAGTGCCAACGAGCCGGCGGCGATCCCCAGCCCAATCGTCAGCCCAGCCTCGCCGATGTTCCACACGATCGTGGCGTATTCGAGCCGAAGCGCCCGACGTTGCAGAGAAGCCCGGTCGGGCACAGATGTCGACACGCCCCGAATCATCGCAGCGCCGCACGCCGACCCCAACCCGGCCCGCGGAGGGCGGGCTACCCGTCGACGCCGCGGAAGCCGAACGGCATCTCGAGCCGGTGGCTACGTAGCAACGCGTCGTCCATCAAGAGCTCGGCGGTGGGCCCGTCGGCCACAACCCGGCCGCCGTCCATGATCACCGACCGCTCGCACAGCTCGAGGGCAAACGGCAGGTCGTGGGTGATGACGAGCTGCGTGATATCGAGGCTCTGTAACGTCACCACCAGCTCACGGCGCCCTGCCGGGTCGAGACCCGAGCTCGGCTCGTCGAGCACCAATACATCGGGGCGCATCGCCAGAACGGTGGCGATCGCGGCCCGGCGGCGCTCTCCGCCGCTGAGATGGTGGGGAGCTCGGGCAGCCAGCTCCGTCGCCTCGACCGCGGCCAGTGCTTCCGAGACGCGCTCCTCGAGGCCGGCTCCCGACAACCCGAGGTTGGCGGGCCCGAACGCGACGTCTTCGGCCACCGTGGGCATGAAGAGCTGATCGTCGGAATCCTGGAAGACCAATCCCACGCGGCGGCGGATCTCGGCGAGGTTGGCCGGCTGGAGGGTGAGATCACCAATGTCGACGGAGCCGGCCGCGGCGACGTGGATGCCGTTGAGGTGAAGAGCCAGCGTGGTCTTCCCGGCGCCATTGGGCCCAAGCAGCGCGACTCGCTCTCCCGCCTCTATACGGAGCTTCACGTCGCGCAGCGCCTCCCGCCCGTCGGGATAGGTGAAGCGGAGCCCGTTCACATCGATCGCCGGGGCGGTCACGTCACGACCATCGCCGCGACTGCCACCACGAGGCCCAGCGCGGGGAAGGCCGCCGCAGCCAGCCACTCGCCCCGGGTAGCTCGCCGCCGGTTGAGATCGGGCATCGCCCC
>CAMYJM010000043.1:5617-26413 GCA_947258635.1 uncultured Acidimicrobiaceae bacterium | reverse complement strand
TCGACCCCCGTCTCCCGTTCCGTGACGTAGAGAAGGTAGGTGCGCATCGACATGTGGCCACCGGCCAGCGCCCAGGGATACCCGGGATTCGTGTGCGGCTGATACGCCGGGTACTCGACACCCTTCGATTGCATCGCATAGTCGGGCTCACCGGTTTGGTCGGCGAGCCGCTTCACACCCTGTCCCAGCTCCGGGAGGTCGCCGTTGGCGACGGCGAGGATCGCCGCTTGCGCGGCTGCCGCGTCCCCAAACTGAATGCCACCCAACAGCTCGCCACCATGGCGCCGGTTGTAGTCCATCGCGTAGCCCAGGGTTGCCCCCAGCGAGATCGAATCCATCCCCATTTCGTCACCGAGATCGATCAGGGAGAGCGCAGCCTCGGGGTCGAAGATGCCCAGATTCGTTGTCAGCAGCGCGAGCGGCTCGTAGTCCACTTTGGCCCGGAATTTCTCGCGCTCTCCGTCCTCTGATTCTTCGTAGACGTTCTTGTGGCACTTGATCCCACAGAGGAAACAGGACTCGGCAAGCACTACGTAGGGTCCGGCCTCCACATCCGGGCGATGCAGTGGGAGCGATACGTCGGTTCCGGTGGGGGCGAAGTTATATTCGGGGAGCGACTTGGCCTCTTGCATCATCTTCATCATGCGCCAGGTACCTCCGCGATCGTGCTCGAGATCGCGGTAGCGGGCGCTGCCGTCGCCGAGGTTGATTTCGCGGTTGACATCCCGTAGGCCCCTCTGCCGCCCCGGATTGGGCCCGTCGGCGGCGATCGCCCACAGGTTTTTCGATCCCATCACACCGCCATAGCCACCCCGCCCACAGAAGCGGGCTTTGGCGTCGCCGGACTCCAACTGGTTGTCCGTCGACAGGGCGATGGCGGCGAAACGCACCGACTCGTAGTTCTCCCCGGCCGGGCCGATCGCCGCGAAATGGGCCTCCGGCCAGCGGCCGTGCAGGTCCCGGATGCGGTCGTTGATCTTGCGGCCCGCCAGGTCCGACGCGTCGAGACACTCGAACTGCGCCGGCTCCCCGGGACCGGCCGCACTGAGATGCAGCAGCGTGGGCCGTTGTGCCCGCCCGGTGAAGATGACCTCATCGATCCCGAGACCGCGCAGCTTCGTACCGAAGTGGCCGCTCCCCGCCGACCACATCAACCCGGGCCTGCCCGCCACGGACGTCTTGAGCGGCGAGTACCCATGGAAGAAGGTCCGCAGCCCCGTCATCGTGCTGGTTCCGCTGAGCAACCCGAGGTTCATCACGAGCGGAGAGGCCGCATCGTACGCATCATCCACCTTCTGGCCGGCCAGCAGCTTGGTAGCACGGGCGATACCCCCCAGCACATCTTCGAGATCAGCGCACGCCAGTTCCTCGTGGCGCACGGTGAGAGTGCTCAGATCAACGTGATAGCGGTTGATCGTGAAATCGGTTGCCGGCCGCAAAGCAGGCTCCACGTCGCTCCCTCTTCAGTCCGACGCGCATACTACGCCCGCCTCTGCCCCGCGTATCGAATTCGAGCGACATGCGCGGGCGAATTCGGCGGCGAGCGCGGCCGGTCGGCCTGGCGAAGCCCAGTCGAACGGCCTCAGGGATACAACGGTTACAGCGGTCGAGCACTACGGCCGGAAAGCCATCCGATTCGAGCCTTGTCCTGGAGCCAGGCGCAACGCCGTGTCAGAACGCCGAGTCGGGCATCTCCATGAGCCAGCCGTCTTCCTGCTCGGCGGCCTCGCGGCGTGCCTTGGCCTTGGGCAGGGCGTGGCGGGCGAAGAACCGCGCCGAGGCGATCTTGCCTTCGTAGAAGTCGACGTCGTCGCCGGACGCGTCGTCCTTGGCCGCCAGGGCAATCTCGGCGTGCTTGAGCAGGAGCCAGCCGATGACCACTTCCGAGAGGCTTTCCAGCAGGCTATTCGTGTGCAGGCCGGTCTTGTAGATGGCCGGCTTGTCGCCGCCCATCGAGGCCATCAGGTGGCCGACCAGCACTCCGATATGCGCCTGAGCGTCCTCCATGGCGGTACCGAGGAGGCGCCGCTCGTCGGCGAGCTCTTCGGGACCGCCCTTGACCATCTCGAGGATCTCCTCGGACAGGCGGCCCAGGGTGGCTCCCTGGTCGCGGGCGATCTTGCGGAAGAACAAGTCGAGCGCCTGGATCCCGGTGGTGCCTTCGTACAGGGAGTCGATCTTGGCGTCACGGATGTACTGCTCGATGGGGTAGTCCTGGGTGAACCCGGAACCGCCGAAGACCTGAAGCGACTGCGCCAGCAGCTCGTAGGCCTTCTCCGACGAGTAACCCTTGAGCAGCGGCAGCATCAGGTCCTCGAGCTTG
Source organism: uncultured Acidimicrobiaceae bacterium (assembly GCA_947258635.1). GTDB lineage: Bacteria > Actinomycetota > Acidimicrobiia > Spongiisociales > UBA5794 > JAHEJX01. Next base: position 24,090 of record CAMYJM010000043.1, on the reverse strand, counting down.
TCCCAGTACGGCTCGTCGGGCTCCAATCGCTGCCGGTCGATCGTTGCCGCGATGAAGTAGAGCAGGGCTCGCATCCCCTCGGCGTGAGCCTTCTGGAGCATCAGCATGCGGCGCACGTCCGGGTGCCGGATGATCTCGACCCGCGGAGCGGTCTTGTCCATCATCTCGGCGAGGTCGGCACTCTGCACCCGCAGTCGGGCGTACTCGAGTGCGTTCAGGTAGCCGGTAGAGAGCGCCGCGGCCGATTTGGCGCCGACGAGCATCCGGGCATCCTCGATTATCTTGAACATCTGCCGGATGCCCTTGTGCACGCCTCCCACCAGGTAGCCGACGCACGGTTCGTCGATACCCATCGTCAGCTCGCAAGTCGTCGAGCCCTTGATACCCATCTTCTTCTCGATGTTGGTGGCAACGATCCCGTTGCGCTCCCCCACCGTGCCGTCCTCGTTCATGTGGAATTTGGGAACGATGAACATCGACAGCCCTTTGGTGCCCGGCTCGCCTCCCTCGCGACGGGCCAACACCAGGTGGATGATGTTCTCGGCGTGGTCGAACTCACCGGAAGTGATGAAGCGCTTCACACCTTCGAGGTGGTAGGTGTTGCCCTCAACTTGGATGGCTTTGGAAGTTCCGGCGCCTACGTCCGATCCGGCGTCGGGCTCGGTGAGCACCATCGTGCCGCCCCAGTGGCGCTCCATCATCGGCAGCGCCCACTGTTGCACCTGGTCCTCGGTTCCGAGCATGGCGATGACGACGGCCATGAGGCCGCCCGAGACATAGAAGAAGAGGCCCGGGTTGGCGCCGAGCAGCAGCTCCTGAATCGCCCATCGCACCTGTGAAGGCGCCCCGTATCCGCCGAACTCCGTCGGCACCGACAGCATGTCCCACTCGGCGCCATAGAACGCGTCGAGGCCCCGCTTCATCGAATCGTGGAGGACGACCTTGCCGTCAACCAGTTCGAGGGGAACCCGATCGGCCTCTTCGAAGCTCTCCGACCATTCGTTCTTGGCAAGGCGGTCCACTTCGTTGATGGCATCCGTGACCGTGTCCCGATCGAAATCCGCGAAAGGGGGACTACCCAGGAGCGACTCGAGGTGGTTGGCCTCGAAGAGGTTGAACTCGATATCGCGAAGATTGCTCTTGTAGTGGCTCATCTTGGATCTCTTCTCTGCTTCACCGGCTACTCCCTCACAACATCGGCAGCAGCCGCGCCTACCTGCACCTTTCAATTTTGATTGTACACTCTAATTTGAGTCAACATTCAAATTTCGACGGTATTCCGCTAGTCTTCGAGCTGGACCGTTTCGGGAGAGTCCGTGGCCCGCTATCAAGTAGGCATCAGAACCGAGGGGCGCATCCTCGAGGCGGCGCGCGAGCTGCTGGGCGAGCTGGGCCTTGACGGCACCACCCTCAAAGCCATATGCGAGCTTGCCGGGGTGCGCGTCGGCAGCTTCTACAACCTCTTTGATTCCAAGGAGACGGTGGTGTTGCGGGTCGTCGCCGAGGCGATCGCCGCCGTCGACCCCGATCCGGCCCATCTCGGCACCGAGACCCTCGACGACCTGGTCGAGGCCTACATCGCCTTCTTCACGAAGGATCCGGTCGTGGCTCGAATCTACGTGCAGATCGCCGTCAGCGGAGCCCTCAACAACGGTGAGCTCCACCATCGCATCCTGCGCCACCATGAGCAGCGGGCCGACCGCTTTCGGGCGGCAATGCAACGCGACAACCCGGCGCTGGCAGCCGGCGAGGCCTCCGACCGCACCGAGATCCTGCTCGCCACGCTGAACGGACTGGCGTTCCGCGCCGCGCTCGACTCCGAGTTCGAGTTCGCCAGACACGCCCGGGCGGTCACGAGCTAGGTTGGCCTGACGCCGGCCCATCGCATGCCAAATGCTGTTGACTAATAAGCTGTCGTCGTGAAGTTGGAAGCAAGATGAACCGGCAACGCGGAGCACTCGCGTTCATCGTGCTGACCGTCATCATTGGCGCGATTCTCGTTACCCGCGACGGGAGTGACTGCGATCTGCGGGACCGGCTGAGCATCGAGGGCGCCGCCGAGCTGCTCGCTACCGATGAGGGCCTGAGCGTGGTACTGACGTCCGAGGAAGGATTCACCATGGGCGCCCTCTTCTGGATCCTCCGCATCGGCGACACCGAGCTTCAATTGAGCCAGTATCCCGATTTCTCCACGGACAAGATCGAGTTTCCCATCCCCGACGGAGCGCTGGTCAGATTCCAGGACGGTGACGGGGTCGGCATCCGCTACGGCAATCCGGTCCTCACGCCGGGATCGATCGGCGGGGACTGGGCCGAGGCGCAACCCGGAGTCGACCGCGGTGAGGGAATCGCCCATCTGCGCGTAGCGGAGCGCTGCCCCTAGACATGGTGAGCGACTGCTACTGCAGCGTGTCGACCAGCCAGCGGTGGAGCGGTTCCATCTTCGACCACCGGTTCATCGCCCACGCCACGAACCGCCGGCTGCCGAGCACTTTCGGAGCCGGCGCGTCTTCGCCCGCCCAGAGAGCGTTGTGCCGCAGCATCCGAGCAGTGAACTCATCTCGAGCCTCGAAGCCCCGCGGCAACGTCTTGAGGCGCTCGCCCTTCACTTCGAACTTGGCCCTCTCGATTGCGCTCACGGCGGCCCGCAAAGACTCGGCAGAGGCGGGATCCGCAACGGCGGCCCGATAGGAGGCGAGCCGATCCTTGTCGAAACCATGGGCGCCGACGCCGACGCCGACTCCGTCCGGTGTGATCCGCAGGTAGAAGCCCGATACGGCACTGCGCCGCTCCCCCTCCCAGAACCAGAAGTCCAGATAGTCCTTGTAGGGACGCTTGTCGGCCGAGAAGCGAATGTCCCGGTTGACGCGAAAGATCGAGCCGTTGACTCGCGGCTGTGCCTCCACCGGGGCGATCTCTCGCAACGCCGCGCCGGCGGCAACGACGAACGCCTTGGCCGGTGCCACCCAGAAGTCATCGTATTCGGCGCGATGCTCATCGAACCAGGCCTTCGAGTTGTTCTTCGATAGGTCCTGGAGGAATCTCGTCGTTTCGGCCGGGAACCCGGTGAATCGAGACCCGTACGTGGGTGGCATAGGTCTGCTCCTTTGTCGACCTCCTGATGATGTGACAGCCGGAGCGCCCGCCCATCCGACCTTCGCAGGGTATCAAGGCCGTCCGACAGAACCTGGGCGCCGACGCGCCGCGGCCGCCGATCGGTAGAGTCGGGCGGCGTGCCCGAGGAGGAGGTCCGCCGGTGGTCGAGTCGCAGAAAATCCTGGTCATCAACCCCAACAGCTCGGAGCGCATCAGCGGGCAGATCCGCGATGCGGTCGCCGCGGTCGATCCGAGGGTCGAGGTCGTGACCTCGATCGGCGGTCCGCCGGCCATCGAGTCCGACGATGATGTTGCCGCGGCGGTGGCCCCCATGATCGAGACCGCCGAAGACTCACCGGCGGCAGCATACGTGGTCGCCTGTTTCTCGGATCCCGGGCTCGAGTTCCTGCGGGCCACCACGGATGTGCCGGTCTTTGGGATAGCCGAGTCGGCCATCCACACCGCGATAGCGCTGGGTGACAAGGTCGGGATCATCTCGAGCGTCGCCGATTCGCTGCCGCGCCACGAGCGCTACTGGAGCCAGCTCGGAGTCGCCGATCGTGTCGTCGCCGATATTCCGCTGGGACTCGGCGTGCTCGAACTCGACACCCCGGCGGCCTATGAGGCGGCCCTTGCCGCCGGCCGCGACCTGCTCGCCGCCGGCGCCGATGTCATCGTGTTGGGCTGCACCGGTATGACCCACATGGAAAGTCGACTCCAGGAGGAGCTCGGCATGCCGGTGATCGACCCTTGCCGCGCCGCAGTCAGTGCCGCTCGGCGGGCGCTGGAAGAGGCTCGGTGATGCCGGCCGGACTGCCCGAGGAGGGCTTCGTCGCCATCGCCGTGACCCCGCTGACGGCCGACGGCGCCATCGACCACGCCGGGATCGGCCCGCTCATGGATTTCTACGTCAACTGCGGCGCCGTCGGGGTGACTCTGCTCGGCGTGATGGGAGAGGCCCATCGGATGACCGACGGCGACGCCCGGGCCGTGGTCGACGCCGCATTAGAGGCGGTGGCCGGCCGCATCCCCATCCTCGTCGGCGTCTCCGATGCCTCGCTACCGCGGGTCACGTCGCTGGCCGAGTATGGCATGGGCCGGGGCTGTGTCGGGGTCATGCTGCAGCCGCTGGCCGGGCTCCAGGGCGATGCGGCGGTGGTCGCCTACTTCAGTCATGTCGCCGCCGAATTGGGGCTGGAAGTTCCGATCTGCGTGCAGGACTTCCCCAAGGCTTCAGGTGTCCACATCTCGCTCGAGGCCTGGAAGGGAATCATCGAATCGTGCCCCTCGGTGGCGATGCTCAAGGCCGAAGACGAACCGGGACTGGGCAAGCTGGCGGCGATCCGGGAAGCGGAACAGGCCGGGCTGCGCCGGGTGCCGATCCTCACGGGAAACAACGGGATCCACCTGGTCCAAGAGCTCGACCGCGGGGCCGACGGGGCCATGACGGGATTTGCCTTTCCCGACGCGCTGGCGCAGGTCGTCAAGCTGCACGGCGACGGGCAGCGAACCGCCGCCGAAGACCTGTTCGACCGGTATCTCCCCGTGAACCGCCATGAGCTGCGAACCGGCATCGCGGTGCGCAAAGAGATCCTGCGCCGCCGGGGCGCGATCGCCACGGCCCGGGCCCGCTTCCCGGTCAAGCCACTCACCGCGCTCGACCACGCCGAGCTCGACTCGCTGCTCGAACGGCTCGAAGCCGCCACCGGCAGGCCGATCACCGAGCTGGCCAGATGAGCTTCGACCTCGTCATTCGCAACGGGCGCCTGGTTGACGCGGCCGGTGAGAGCACCGGCGATATCGGCGTCAGCGAGAGACGCATCGCCGCCGTCGGAACCGAACTCGGCACGGCTGCTCGCGAGATCGACGCGGCCGGAGCCTACGTCATGCCGGGCGGCGTCGACAGCCACGTCCACCTCGGCCAGCTGTCCTCGAAGGGTGACATGACCGCCGATGACTTCTGGACCGGCTCGCGCTCGGCGGCATTCGGCGGCACCACCACCGTGGTCCCGTTCGCCGCCCAACACCGCGGCACTTCGATACGCGCCGTGGTCGATGACGCCATGGAACGGGCGGCGGCCGAGATGACGATCGACTACGGCATGCACCTCATCGTCACCGACTGGCGGGATCCGGCTCCGACCGAGTTCGCCACCGTTGCCGCCGCCGGCCTGGCGGCTGCGAAGATCTACCTCACGTACGATCGGCTCAAGGTGGCGGGCAACCAAGCGATCGAGCTGATGCAGGCGGCCGGCGCCGCCGGGCTCGCCGTCATGGTCCACGCCGAGGACGACGCCATCGTGGGGTGGGGGCGGGATGCACGGGTCGCCGCCGGCCGGCTCGGTGCCGACTCGCACGCTCACTCGCACAGTCGGGGCGCCGAGTGGTCCGGTGTCGCCCAGGCGATCGCGCTGGCCGAGGCCGCCGGAGCCTCTCTATACCTGGCGCACATCTCGACACCGCAAGCCATCGACCTGGTGCGCGCCGCCCGCGAGCGGGGCGTCGATGTCGTCGCCGAAACCTGCCCGCACTATCTCATTCTCGACGAAGCCGCCTACGGTGACCCGATCGAGACGGCGGCGCCCTACATGTGCAGTCCGCCACTGCGTGGCCCCGCTGAGCGCACCGGGCTGCTCGCCCAACTCGCCGCGGGAGACATCGCCGTCGTCGCCTCGGACCACTCGCCCTACACCATGGACCAGAAGCTGCCGCACGGGCCGGCGACCGCCTTCACCGAGGCGGCCAACGGGCTGCCCGGCGCCGAGCTGCGGCTGGCGCTGCTGTACACGGCCGCCGTGGCCGCGGGGCCGCTTGCGATGAGCGATTTCGTCCGGCTGGTGGCGGCCAATCCGGCTCAGGTTTGCGGGATGTATCCCCGCAAGGGATCGCTGCAGGTGGGAGCTGATGCCGACCTTGTCATCTGGGACGAGTCGGCATGGACCGTGCGCTGGACCGACCTCCACGACAACGTCGGCTACACGCCCTATGAAGGCATGCAGCTGCGAGGCAGAGCCGGCATGGTGGTGGCCCGGGGCGACGTGATCGTGGACGGCGCCGCCGCCACGCTCCGGCCCGGCCGGGGCGCGTTCGTCCCCCGAGATTGACCGGCATCCGGACCGCGGCGACTCGGGCCCAGCTCCGGCGGGACCCTAATCTGTGTCGATATGGCCTGGGACACCGCAACACTGACCGCGCAGCTGTCGCGCCTGCGATCCGGGCTCGATTCGATACCACGGGGCCCCGCCATCGACGGCTCCGCCGAGACGCGACACCTCATCAAGCAGCTCGCAGAGCAGATCGATGACTACCTACTGCCCCGCCTCAACAATCTCGACGCGCCCCTTCTGGCTGCGATCGGCGGCTCGACGGGCGCCGGAAAGTCGACAATCACCAACTCGCTGATCGGCGCCGACGTCACCGCCACCGGGCTGCTGCGCCCGACGACACGGATCCCGGTGCTGGTGTGCCACCCGTCGTCGCGGCGCTGGTTCACCGAGGGCGGGGTGCTTCCCGACTTGCCGCGCATCACCGGCCGCGGCGACGGCACCGGCAACGGCCTGCGGATCGTCACCTCGGAGGTGCTCCCTGAGGGGCTGGCAGTGCTCGACACGCCCGACATCGACTCGGTGGAAATCGGCAACCACGAACTGGCCGCCCAGCTGCTCGGTGCCGCCGACCTGTGGCTCTTCGTCACCACCGCCGCCCGCTACGCCGATGCGGTGCCCTGGGACTACCTGGCGATGGCCCGCGAGCGCGCCATCGCCATGGCCGTTGCCATCAACCGGATCCCCCGGGGTGGTGAAGCCGAAGTCACCTCCCATTTTGCGATCATGCTCGACGCTCACGACCTCGGCGGCGTCTCAGTGTTTCCCATAACGGAAACTCGGCTCAAGCAGAATCGAATCCCGGCGGCCCAGATTGCCGACATCCGGGCCTGGCTGATCGACCGGGCCGCCCAGGCGGGAGACCGCCGCCGGCTGGTGCAGACGACGATCGAAGGCGCCGTGGCGTCGATCCCGGCGCGCCTCGACCGGATTGCATCCGGCGTGGAGCGAGAAGCCGCCGCCCTGGCCGACCTCAACTCAATCGTCGATCACAACTACCACCAGGCGAAGACCGCATTCGGGGAGCGGGTCGAAGCGGGGACCCTGCTGCGCGGGGAGGTTCTGGCCAGGTGGCAGGAATACGTTGGGGGCGGCCAGATCATGCGCTCGCTCCAGGGCGGCATCTCGAGGCTCCGCGACGCGTTCCGCACGGTCTTCGTCGGCGGGCCGTCGGCAGCCGCCGAAGTCCAGGGCGAGCTCACATCGAGCCTGGCGGCGACGATCATGGAGGCGGCCGACGGCGCCGCCGACGCCACCGTGGCGCGCTGGGAGAACAGCCCGGCCGGTCGCCAGCTCCTCAGCGAGGACGCCCGCAGCCTGGCGCGCCCTGCCGGCTCGCTTGGTGCCGAGGCGGAAGCCGAGATAAGGGCGTGGCAAGACCACGTGCTCGGCCTGGTGCGGCAGCAGGCGGAAGGCAAGCGCCTCGCCGCCCGGGCGCTGTCTCTGGGTATCAACACGATCGGCGTCTCGTTGATGGTGGTGATGTTCGCCCATACGGGCGGAATCACCGGGGGCGAGGTCGCCGTTGCCGGCGGAGCGGCGACGGTGAGCCAGGCGCTACTGACCGCGATGTTCGGCGAGAACGCGGTGCGGGATCTCGCTCGCCAGGCGCGCGCCAACCTGATCGAGCGTGTCGAGCGCCTCTTCGACGCTGAGGCCGCCCGGTTTCGGCGGCGCCTCGAGGACGGGCCCACTGCAGAAGACGGGGCGCGCGTCCGCGCCCTGGGGGCATCGATCGACGGGAGGGCCGCGTGACGGGAGCGCCGTCTCGGCTGGCAGAGCGCCTCGAGTCCCTCGGCCGGGTTCTCGAGATCGGCGCCGGAATCGTCCCCGGAGGGGTTGCCGATATGGCAACGGCGGCTATCGACCACGCTACCGATCGGCTCCGCCACGGCACCGACTTCACGGTTGTCGCCCTCGCCGGGGCCACGGGTAGCGGCAAGTCTTCGGTGTTCAACGCCATCGTCGGTGAGGACATCGCCCCCGTCGGTCTCACCAGGCCCACCACCGCTGAAGCCCGCGCCGCGGTGTTCGGCCCGAAAGACGCCGGCCCACTTCTCCAATGGCTCGGAGTGCGCCATCGCCACGGGGCCAACGGGCGGGCGGCTCTCGATGGCCTCGTGCTGATCGATCTCCCCGACCACGACTCGGTCGAGGTTTCGCATCGATTGCAGGTGGACCACTTCGTAGCTCACGTCGACCTGCTCATCTGGGTGCTCGACCCGCAGAAATACGCCGACCAGGTCTTGCATGAGAGATATCTGGCGCGGCTGGCGGCCCACGGCGACGTGATGGCGTTCCTCCTCCACCAGTCGGACCTCGTCGAAGACGCGGGCCACGATGCCTGGAGGAAGGATGCCGTCCGCCTCCTCGCGGCCGACGGGCTGGCCGACCCGGCGGTGATCATCACCTCCACGGTGACGGGTCGGGGTCTCGAAGAGCTGGCGACGCTACTGGCGGATCGGGTCGCGGCCCGCAACGGGGCGCTGGCCCGGATCGACGCCGATCTGAGAACGGTGGCTGCCGGCCTCGGTGAGCTGAAGACGCCACCGGCGGAGAAGGACTCCCGCTCGGACCGCCGGGATCTGGCAGCCGGCCTTGGCGAGGCTGCCGGGGCCGGGGCGGTGAGCGCCACTGTTGCCGCCGCTTTCCGTCACGACGCAGCCCTCGCCACCGGCTGGCCGTTCACCCGCTGGCTGCGCCGGTTCCGCAAGCACCCCCTAAGCCGGCTGCGCCCGCCGCCGCCGGCACGCTCCGGGTCGCAGACGGCGATCCCGATCGACGAGCCGCGGCTCCAGCTCGCCCTCAAGTCGTATGCCGATCGGCGTGCCTTGTCGCTGAGCTGGGCAATCGGATCACGACCGTCGCCGGCTCCACGGCGGCGGGACCTCGCTGGTGGGCCGCCGTCGGTTGGTTGCAGCGGCTCCTGGGGCTCACTGCTGCGGCCGGCGGGATCTGGCTGCTGATTCTGCTCGTGCTCGATTGGTTACGGATCCCCAGCGACCGGCTGACTCCCGAGGTCGGCGGCTGGCCCATACCCACGCTGCTGCTATTGGGTGGACTGGGCCTCGGGTTGCTGCTGGCGACTGGAGCCAAGCTCTTCTCCGGGATCGGGGCGAGACGGCGCGGCCGGCGAGCCGGCACAGAGATCACTGCCGCCATCGAGGATGGCGCCGGCCGTCTGGTGGTGGCTCCGGTCGACGCCGAGCTCGATCGGTGGGCGACGATGGCCGCCGCCGTCGCCGACGTCGAGGGCTCGGGCCGCTAGACCACCTCGGCCAGCGTGATCTCGACGCGCTCCGTGCCCTTCCCCGGGTTTTTCCGCCGCAGTGTCACCCCTTGGATCTCGCCGGTGCGGCGCGGCAGCGTCCCGACACACGGCACCCGGGCGAAGCCCGGTATCTCCCAGTAGCGGCGCTGCCTCGCCATGTCGCTGTACCCGGTGCTGATCGGAAGGTCGGCGGCGACAACTCCGTTGGCGGCTGCGGAGATACGGGCGAGCCGCTCCCCGAGCGTGACGGTGGAGGCGAAATCGATGCGAGCCTTGGCGGCGCCGATGTGGGCGCCAACCTTTTCCAGGTCCGGGTCGTCCTGGGTGAGCACCTCGAGAACGATCTCGGTAGCCATGTGGAGCCGACGCAGCCGATCGCGCCGGGTTCCGTCGATCGCCACCTCGACGACCTCGCCGCAATCGAGCCCGTGGCCCGCCGCCAGCTGATAGACGATGTCGGGCCCCTCCCAACGGGCATCGAGAACCTCGTGCCCCCCGATGGTCCCGTGGTCGCGCTCCTGACCGCCTGCGAAGGCGTAGAAGATCGTTTGGTCGAGAGTGACTTCGTGAGTTGTCGCCGCTACCACCGATGCCGGCAGCGACGTGGCATAGGGATCGTCCCAGAAGAGAATGAGAGTCACGGTGCAATCAAGCTACCGCGCCCACCTACGTCTCGGCACACCGCTCCACCCACAAATCGGCGAGATCAACCGATGAGTCCTGGCCGCCGGCCGCGACCAGCGCGTCCCGGGCCGCCGGTACGTCGTCACAACGGCCGGCGACTCCGAGCACCCAGGGCAGGACGGCGACGGCGTCGACCTGCCCCCGGAGTGCCGCCTCCTCGAGGTACGGGAGGGCCCGCTCGAAATCGCCGTCATCGGTTGCCAGATAGCCGGTCAACCAGAGGACATCCTCCTCATTCCAGCCGAAGGCCAGAGCCACGTGGCTGCCGGCGGCCCCATCCCAGGGGTCGATGACGGCCGAGATCCCGAAGATGGCGCCCACGATCAGCACCAGGGCGAGCGTTCCCGCCACCGCCAGGCGACGGGCCCGGAATCGCGCTTGGACCGGCTCGAAGTCGAGCGCCATTCCGGCGCGCTCGAGCCGCTCGTGCAACGGGCCGTGCGGATCTCGTTTCGTGAACGCCGGGACCAAGGCTGCCTTGTGGATCTTCAGCAGAGCCGTCCCCAGGGATCGTGACCCATGGGCCCGTTCCACGGCCTCACTGTCTGCCCGGGCCTCTTCGGCTTTGCTGACCCGCATCAGTATGAAGCGCAACCCGAACCCGCCCAGGAAAGCGAGGGCCACGGCATAGAACCCGGATCCGATCAGGGGGCGGAGGGCCAGAAAGGGCAAGTACAGCAGAGTGCCCGCCACGCGAAGCCGGGTCACGGCGCGGCGCTCGTTGAGGTGAGCGATCTCGTGGAGGGCGATTGCCTCGAGCTCCTCGTCGTCCAGCAATTCAACGAGGCGCTCCGTGAAGATGATCAGATTGCGAACCGGAAGCGCCAGGGCGTTGGCGGCGTGAGTTCGCAGCACAAACGCCTGCGGCGGCGCGGAATCGAACCTGGCGGCGGCGCGGGCCACGGCCTCCTGGAGGCGACCTGCGGCGGGACGGGCTACGCCCACCGCCATCCAGGCCTCGGCGAGATAGCGCAGCCCGAACAGGCCGGCCAGCGCCGCCACCGTCCACGGGATCATCCACCAACTCGTCACCCGGGACGGAGCGACAAAACCCAGCCCCACCAGGGCCACTACCGGCCACCATCTCCGCACCAGGAGGGCCAAATAGGGCCCGAAGGCCGGAACCGGTTGGCCGAGATCCCGGCGAATGAACCGCCATCCTGCGTACAGGGACACCCCCATGCCGACAGCGGCGGCGACGCCCACCAGGGCCGGGCCCGGGACTCGGCTGAACGATCCCACGAACACGCCGGGTAGGCCGACGGCCAGGGGAATCCACAGCACAGCGCCCATCACTATGGCGAGGCGGCCTTCCGCCGCCAGCATTGCCCTCTCGGTCCAGGGGCGGTCCACTCGCAAGGCGCGCCCCACCTGCGATAGAACCATCACCGGGACGAACGTGACCCACACAGCGATGGCGCCGGCGAACGCCGCCGGCCCCAGCCAGCCAACCCAGACGGGCATCACCTCGCCCAACATCACCACGATTCCTTCGACATCCAGTTTCAATTACCCATCGGACGCCGGGCCGACCGGCTTCACGATTCGAGGGAATCCCGGGCCAGCGCCTCTCCGTAGTCCTCGGGCGTGTCCACGTCGACCGGCATGGGCTGTGCCACCGCCAGGACCTCGGTGGTCGCCTCCCGGGTCAGCGCCCACAGCGGCTTGGGACCGTCCAACTCCGAGAGCGTGCCCACGACTTCGGGTGACAGCATGAGGGGATGGCCGGCGGTGTCGCTGTAGCCCGTGATCCGCACGGGTGCCGGCGACTCGTCCCAGGCATCGAGATGGGCGTCGATTACGGCCGGCTCGATGCCCGGCATGTCCCCCATGAGCAGCAGCACGGGCCGATAAGCGAGCTGGGTGGCGGCGACGAGCAGCGAACTCAAGTTGCCCCGTTCCGGCGCGGGATTGTGAACCACCTCGACCCCATCGGTATCGACTGCCGCGCCCACCTCGTCGCCGTAAGCCCCGAGCACCAGGATCACCCGTTCCAGCCGTGATCGCCGGGCGGCATTGATCACCGAACCAAGGACCGTCGTATCCCGGTACGGGAGCAGCTGCTTCGGTCGGCCCATCCGTCTCGCCGAGCCGGCAGCCAGGATCACCCCAACCGGGCGGCTCACTTGGGCGCCATGCGGATGCCACCATCCATCCGGACGCTCTCGCCGTTCATGTAGTCGTGCGTGATCAGGAAGAGGGCCAGGTCGGCGTACTCATCGGGCGTGCCGAGCCGCTTCGGGTTGAGCACCTGCTCACCGAGAGACTCCCGGGCGGCTTCCGGCAGCCCGGCCAGCATCGGGGTGTCGATGATGCCGGGGGCGATGGTGTTGACCCGGATCCCGACGGAGGCGAGATCGCGCGCCACGGGCAGGGTCATCCCAACAACGCCGCCTTTCGACGCCGAGTAGGCCGCCTGGCCGATCTGGCCATCGAAGGCCGCCACCGACGCGGTGTTGACGATGGCGCCGCGGCTGCCGCCCTCGAGTGGTTCGGTTTGGGCCATGGCCACCGCCGCCATCCGAATGCAGTTGAAGGTTCCCACCAGGTTGATGCCGATGACTCTCTGGAAGTGCTGCAGATCGTGCGGCGTACCATCCCGGCTGATGGTGCGGGCCGGCGTGCCAATACCGGCACAGTTGACGAGAACGCGCAGCGGGCCCATGTCCGAGGCGGCCTCGACCGCCACCGCCACCTCCGGCTCGATGGTCACGTCGGCCTGAACCGCGGCTCCGCCGAGCTCCTTGGCCAGCTCCTGGCCGTCCTGCACGTCGAGGATGACCACATGCGCCCCGCCGGCCGCAAGGCGCCGGGCCGTCGCCGCTCCCAGGCCTGAGGCCCCACCGGTCACAATGGCCGAGCTACCGGCAATGTCCATGACATCTCCTTGTCGATCGATACTTTGAAACCATTTCCTCCACCATTGAGATTACGCTCCTAGCCCAATGGAGCGGACATCGCAGATTGCTGATATCGACGGCCCGGTGCACTACATCGATCACGGCGGAACGGGCCCGGCAATCGTCATGGTCCATGGGCTGGGAGGTTCTCACCTCAATTGGGAACTGGTCGGGCCCGATCTGGCGGGGGACTATCGCCCGTATGCGGTCGATCTGCGCGGCTTCGGCCTCACCCCCCTCGGTAGCCACAGCGCCTCGCTGAAGTCCCAGGTTGCCCTCCTGGTTCGCTTCATCGAGGAAGTCGCCGGCGGCCGTGCCCTGCTGTTCGGCAACTCGATGGGCGGGTTGATCGCGATGCTCCTGGCAGCCCACCATCCCCAACTGATTGACGGGCTGGTGCTCCTCGACCCGGCACTGCCGATGCGGTCCATCAAGAACGTCAACCGCATCACGGTGGCGCGTCTCGGGCTCCCCGTCTTGCCGTGGCTCGGCGAGGAGGCCGTCCGCCGGTTTGCCGCCTCGGGCACGCCCGAAGAACGCGTCGACGCCACGTGGAGAATCCTCACCGCCCGCCCCAACCGGATCAACGCCACGACCCAGGCCAATACCATCGAGATGACCCGGCTGCGCGACACGATGGAGTGGGCGCCTGAGGCCTACTGTGAGGCGATCCGGTCGATCACCGCCACTCTGAGCCGGCGGCGGCGCTTTCGCGACATGGTCCATCGAATCGCGGCGCCGACGCTGCTGGTCCACGGGATGCTCGACGAGATCGTGCATTTCGAGGGCGCCGAGTGGCTGGCCGCGGAGCGGCCCGACTGGAGGTTCGCCCCCATCCCGGATGCCGGCCACATTCCCCAGCTGGAATTGCCCGTCCGCACAATGGACATATTCCGCGACTGGATGGGGACCGCAGTTCCCGCCGTCTGACCCCCGACTCGCCCGTATCCTTGAGGTATGGAGTATTCGCTGCGCGAGGCCCGGGCGTCGGACAAGGAGATGTTGGCGCCCTGGACGACCCACACCTTTGCGTGGGGCGACTACGTGGTGGATTCGTTCGATCGCTGGCTGGCCCATCCCCAATCGCGCGTCCTCGTCGCCGCCGACGACACCGATGAGCCCATCGCCGTGGCTCGCGGCGTGCTGCTCTCACCCGACGAGCTCTGGCTCCAGGGGATCCGGGTCCATCCCGATTGGCGGCGCCGTGGCATCGCATCTGAGCTGGGGACGAGCCTGCAACAGTGGGGCGCCCAGCAGGAGGCCAAGGTGGCGCTGCTGATGATCGAGGATTGGAACGAAGCGGCGCGAGACCAGATCCGGCATGTCGGATTTCGCGAGACGACCACCTGGCTCCGGGCGTTCCAGACCACGAAACACTCCGGTCGGGTGGCCGCCACGGCCCGCGGCGGGCGGGCGGACGAGCCGCTGCAACGCTCGGGAGCGGGCGAGGTGGGCCCGGCATTTCTGGCGTGGTCCGGCGGCGAGCTGAGCCGGGCCGCCCGCGGCATGATGGCGGTCTCCTGGCAGTGCCGCCGTCTCCACATCGCGGATCTGGAGCGGGCCGCCGAGCATGGGGCGCTGCTCGCCGGACCGACGGGATGGGCCGTCGGGGCGCCCCGCGACAATCGCCTCGAAGTCGGGTGGACCCAGACCACTCCCGACCGGGCCCGCGCCCACTTCGACGCTCTACTCGAGGTGGCGGTCTCCGACGGGGCTTCGGCGCTCGAGGTCATGATGCCGTCCGTGCCCTGGCTCGAGGAAGCCGCGGTGGCGGCCGGCTTCGAGATCGAGCGCCTCCTCCTCTTCGAGAAGGCGCTCTAGACGCACCTACAGCTACGCTCGCGACTACTCCCGCGGGGCTACCTACCGCTGGCGCCATGACCCGAGGCGGCGCTTGATCCGCGTGAGGCGCCATTTCCAGGCATGTCGGCCCCATTCCCTGGTGGTATGGATGACATCACTGAACCTGGCGGCTTCTGCTGCCGCCTGCCGAGCCCGCCGCCGCCGCTCCTGCGCCGTCTCGGAGTAGGCAAACGGAATACGGGAAAACGCCTCCGCGATGAGCTTCTGGGTGTTGCGATCCTGGAAGAAGAACACATACCGTTTGCGCGGGCCCGGCTCACCCAGCGCACATTCCGGAAGCCGGAAGTCGCAGAACTGTCGGTTCTGCCGAGCAATATCGATGAGGGACGCCCCGCTGTAGTACGAGGTGTGTCCGGGAATCCACGGATAGTCGAGTTTCTCCACCGCCGCGCCATCGCTGATGCTTGTTGAGCAAACCACGATGCCATCCGGTTTGGCGAACTTGAGTAACGTCCGGAAATCGCGTCGGGGCCGCTCGAAGTGCTCCACCACCTCGCAACAGATGACCACATCGAATTGTCGCGGGGAGTCGAGCGGGACAAAAACGTCGGTGGCCTGGTAATTGAATAGGTCGGCCAGGTGGCTGGTCGCGACCTGCGGCAGGTCCCGCGCCAACAGGTGGTCACGGCTGAGACCGGAACCATAGAAAAGCACTTCGAGATCTGGACGGCCCAGGATCTCAATCGCCGTCTCGACCATGTAGAACTCACGACCTCGACGGAGGCCATCGCCGGTGCGCAACGACACCTCGGGATCCGATGTGGCCCCGAAAGTGGATCCGTCCTCCTTGTAGATCACGCTGTTCCTGGGGCTGAAGATGAACCCGCACCGGGAACAGAAGTGAAATGGAAGAGTCCTCGATCGACCTTGCGCCTGCCGGGTGAGTGAGCGCACCGTGATCTCGTCCGATCGGCACACTTTGCAGCGCGGCGAGCCTCGCGGCTTCGTGGCTTCAGGTTGATTCGCCACGCAGGGCCTCTGCGTAGATCTCGATGGGATGCCGGATGTCGTAGCCCGAACCGAGGTTCGCCCGCAGCTGCATCTCACAGCCCGGGTTGGCCGACGCGACCAGCGACGCCTCGACGGCACGCACCTGGGCGGCCTTGCGGCGACCCAGCTCATCCGACGTGTCCGGCTGCGCCAACATGTAGACGCCGGCGGCACCGCAGCACATGCCGGTGTCGTCGATCTCGACCGGTTCGTAGCCGGCGGCAATGACAATCTGGCGGGGCTCGGCCGTGACTCGCTGGGCATGGCGCAGATGGCAGGGATCCTGCATTGCCACCTTGGCATGGCGGGCGGGCAGCGCGGGCAGCCGGCCGTCGGCTATCGCCCGGGCCACCACAACCGTGACGTCGGCGACCCGCCCGGCCATCTCGTCGCCGCCCGAGGTCCACTCGCCGTAACCCGCCAGGTGAGCGCTGCACCCGGCGGCGGTGGCGACGACCTGGTCGAAGCCGGCGAAGGCATCCACATTCACTGAGGCCAATCGCTCGGCATCCGCCACTGCCCCGTCATGGGCGGCGAGCGCGCCGCAACAGGTCTGAGCCGCCGGCACGGTGACGTCGTAGCCGGCAGCCGTGAGCAACTCCAGAGCGGCTTCGTTGACCGCGCCGAACCAGGCGTCCTGGACGCACCCGGCCAGCAGGGCCACGGTGCCGACGCGGGGAGCCGCCGCCGGCCGGGCCTCACCGATGTGCGAGCCGCCGGTGAAGGGAATCCGTCGCAAGCCCGTGATCCGTGCCACTAGCCGCAGCGGCAGCCTGTGGAGTTGCAGCCGCTGGCTGAGCGCCGCGAAGAACGTGACCAACCGGATGGCCTGCCGGGAGCCCAGCCCCCTTCCCAGCAGCAGCGCCCGCACCCTCCGCCCCGAGCCGGGACGCTGCGCGGCAATCTCGGCACGCGCACCCTCCATCGCCCGCCCGAAAGGCACCACAGATGGGCACACCGGTTCACAGGCGCGGCATTGGAGACACAGGCCCATGATCTGCTCGAACCGATCGTCGACCGTGGCGACTCCGGAGGCAACCGCCGCCATCGCCGCCAACCGGCCGCGGGGCGAGGCCGCCTCGCTGCCGGTGAGACGGAAGGTGGGGCACTGCGGCAGGCACAGGCCACAGGTGACACATGCGTCGAGTTCGGCTTGGCGCGGGGCGTGCGCCGTCTCCCAACCCATCAAACCCCTCCCGGCAGCCGGCCGGGGACCATCACCCGCAGCGGGTCGAACGCCTCCTTGACCCGCCGTTGCAGGTCTGCCGACCCCGGGGGCGTCCCCCAGCGATCGACACCGGCCGACTCGGCGGCCACCACAACGGCGGCGCCGCCGTTGGCTTCCGCCCACTGCCGTAGCTCGTCGAGGCGCGGCGTCGACCAATCGCCGAATCCGGCGGTGACGACCCCAACACCGTGTTGGGCCCGCAACGCCGTGGCGCCGGCGGCACGTACGTTCGCCACGGCCGCCGTGACCAGCGTTGCCGGCACCCGCAGCTCGATCTGGTTGGCTTCGCCGAGCGGGACCGGCCAGTCGAGGCCGGGGCGAGGGGGGGCGCCCACCGCGGCGGCCTGGGCGGCGACTTCCTCAGGGGTGCCGGTGACGTAGGCGGTCAGGCCTGCTTCGGTCTCGAGCAGCGCCAGCGGACGGTAGAGCCCGGCAAACGTGGCGACGTCGTCGACCTCCAAGCTGGCCGAGCTCTCCGGTACCGGCCACAGCTTCAAACACACCTGGCCGATCACACCGAGCGATCCTTCCGATCCGCAGGCGAGGCGGGGAATGTCGTACCCGGTGACGTTCTTGACCACCCGGCCGCCGGCGGTGATCACCCGGCCGTCGCCGGTGGCCAACGTCACTTCGAGCATCCGGTCGCGGGTGGGCCCGTAGCGCAGGCGTCGGTAGCCGCTGGCCCCGGCCGCGATCATGCCGCCGATGGTGGATCCGGCGGGGTGCTCGACGAGCACGGCACTCTGCCGGCGTTCTGCCAACGAGGCCTCGATCTCGGAAACAGGGACGCCCGCCTCGACGACGAGGGTCAGGTCCTCAGGCTGCCAATCGACCACCCGGTTCAGTCCGCTCGTCAGCACGACGACGTCGGGGGCCTCGCCGGTTGCGGGCCCCATGTGAGTGCCGCCACCCCACGGCAGCACCCGGTGGCCCTCGGTGCTCGCCCAGCCCAATACCTCGGCAACCGCGTCGATGGTGGGAGGGGCGACCGTGAGCGTGTCTGCCGCCACCCCGGGCGGCGGCGCCGCCCGCCACTGGTCGACGGCCGAAGCTGTCATGCCGCCGAACCGGGCTCGAGCTCGGCGACGAGCCCGAAGTCGTAGCAGCGGGAGCCGTCGGGGAGGATCTTGCCGGGGTTGAGGATGCCCTCTGGGTCAAACGCTTCGCGCAACCGGGCCTGGGCATCGAGATCGATCGGCGAGTACACCTCGCTCATCAGGTCGCGCTTCTCCAGGCCGACCCCATGCTCTCCGCTCAGCGAGCCGCCCATTTCGATCGAGAGGATGACCATCTCCTCGGCGGCCACTTTGACCTTCTCGAGCATTCCCGGCTCCTTG
>CAMYJM010000043.1:0-5601 GCA_947258635.1 uncultured Acidimicrobiaceae bacterium | reverse complement strand
TGTTGAGGTCGTGGCGGTCGCCGATGGCGTAGATGCCCGACATGGTCTCAACCAGACGGGTCCGGGGAACGACGGTGTCGTGGAGGTAATAATCAGGAGCGGCGTAGGCCACCGCCCCAAACGCCGACTTGCGACCCAGCCAGATGAGCTCGCGCTCTTCCTCGTTGGCGGCGATCCGCACTTCGGTAGCACCGGCTTCGGCACCGGCTCGGGCCACCACCTGGGCCTCCGCCTGTACGGCCGCCGGATGGCCGGCCACCTCGGCGATGAGAACGGCAGCGGCGTCGAGGGGGAAACCGCAGCTCTTGAAGTTCTCAACGGCTTCGATCATGGGATGGTCCATCAGCTCCAAGGCCGCCGGCACCACGCCGGCCGCGATCACCGCAGACACGGTCCGGGCCGCGGCCTCGATCGAATCGAACGCCAGCAACAGCGTGCGCACTTCGGGAGGGTTCTCGATGAGCCGCACCAGGATCTTGGTCACCAGCCCCATGGTGCCCTCCGAGCCGACCACCACGCCACGCAGGTCGAGGCCGGGGGGGTCGGGGGCGGCGCCGCCGAGCATGATGACTTCACCGCCGGCGGTGACCATCTCCACGGCGAGGACGTGCGACACCGTGGTTCCTTCGGCGAGGCAGTGGGGCCCCCCGGCGTTGGTTCCGATGTTGCCGCCGATAGTGCAGGCGGACTGCGAGGACGGATCGGGGGCGTAGTGGAGGCCGAGGGGTTTGGTGTGCTTGGAGAGGTCGAGGTTGATGACCCCGGGGCCGACCCAAGCCGTCTGCGCCGCCTCGTCGACCTCCCAGATCTGGTTGAGACGGGTGAGCGCCACTATCAGCCCCGGCTTGGTGGGGACGGCCCCACCCGATAGTCCGGTGCCGGCGCCACGGGCCACGATCGGCACCCCATGGCGGGCCGCGATTCGCACGGTCGCAGCCACCTCCTGGGTGGTTCCGGGTAGAGCGACGGCTTGCCCCAGCCGCCGCCGCCCGGGGTGCGCACCAGCAATCGGTCACCGGGATCGACCTCGAACGTGACCTTGCCCACGAGCCGCTCTGTGGTGCCGTCCCGTCGGATCAGCCAGTCTTCGCCCACGGCGCCAGCCTCGCCTCCGTTGAGACCCCACGGACCGTGGCGGCGCCGCTCCCCCATCAGCGACACCGTGGCCGCCTCGTGGAACTCGATTTCCCGCTCGATACCGTCGCCGCCGGGATGCTGACCGCGCCCTCCGGACCCGGTACGCAGGCCGTAGCGGAGGACGGAGAACGGGTAGTGCGCCTCCAGCGACTCGATGGGCGTGTTCTTGGTGTTGGTCATACCCGTCTGAATGCCGGATTGCCCGGCCCGGCCGGGACGACCGCCCTGGCCGCCGGCGATGGTCTCGTAGTAGGCGAACCGGTCGTTGCCGATGAGCACGTTGTTCATCGTGCCCTGGCTCGCCGCCGGGACTCGATCGGGGGCGGCCTGAGACAGTGCCCCGAGCACAACGTCGGCGATCCGCTGGCTGGTTTCTACATTTCCGGCGGCCACCGCGGCAGGGGCCGCGGCGTTGACGATGCTGGCCTCCGGCACCGTCAGGCTGATCGGGCGATAGCTGCCGCCATTGGCGGGCACGGTTGGGTCGGCGGCCACCCGCACCGCGTAGTAGAGACACGAGCGGGTGACTGCTTCGACCGCATTGATATTGCCGGCGACCTGGGGAGCGCTGCCGGCGAAGTCGGCCTGGAGCCGGGAACCGTCGATCGTGACGCTCACGGCGATGGGCACGTCGGCAGGGCCCCACTCCATGAAGTCGGTGAACTCGAAGGTGCCGTCCGGCAGGGCCGCCAGCGCCGCTGCCATCCGTCGCTCGCCGTAGTCGAGGAGAGCGGCGGCCACCGTGAGGTGGTCCGCCAGGGAGCCCGACCCGGTTTCCTCCAGCCGCATAGCTCCGGCCTCATTGGCCCCGAGCTGGGCGGACAGGTCCCCGAGCCGTTCCTGAGGGGTCCGGGTGGCCTCCAGGAACGGATCGAGGAACTCGGGGAGCCACTCGCCGTCGCGCACCGCGGCCTGCGGCGCCACGACGTGCCCTTCCTGCTGGAGCGTGGTGGCATGGGCCGGCATCGAGCCGGGGGCCTCCCCCCCGACATCGGCGTGATGAGCCCGATTGGCGACGAAGCCGGCGAGCTGGCCGGCGATGAACACGCCCCGGACCAGGGTGAGGTCGTTGAGATGGGTACCACCGGCGTACGGATCGTTGACGGCGTACTGCACGCCGGGTTCCACGGCACCGCCGACGACTTCGAGGACCGCCCGCACCGAAGCCGGCATCGATCCCAGGTGCACGGGAATGTGCTCGGCCTGAGCCAGCATCTCGCCGTCCGGCATGAACACCGCCGCCGAGCAGTCGGCCCGCTCCTTGATGTTCGGTGAGTAGGCGGTGCGACGCAGCACAACCCCCATCTCGTCGGCAATTGCGGATAGCCGGTTGCGGGCCACCTCGAGGGCAACCGGATCGACGGTCACCATTCGATCACCAGCGCCCCATTGGCGGCGACGGTGGCCCGGTCGTCGGGCGCCAGGTATGTGGTGGCCCCGGCGTCCTCGATCACCGCAGGACCGTCGACGCGGGCTCCCGGCCCCAGCGCGGCGCGCTGGTACCCCGCGGCGGCATGGGTCGCTCCGTCGGCCGCCGTTATCTCCCGCGACACGGGCTCAGCTCCGGTAGGAGTATCGAGCGCGGGCAAGTCATCCCAAGAGAGCGCCGGCCGGCCCTGGGCTACCGCCCGCACGGTGACGATCTCGACCGGATCCCGCGGCCGGGCGAAGCCGTTGCGCTCCCGATGCAGGTGATGGAACCCGGCGGCAATCGATGCGACGGGCGCGCCGGGGTCGTAAGGGATCGACAGCTCATGCGCCTGGCCGACGTAGCGGACATCGACGTAGGTCGTGATGGCCCCCCGAGTGCCGGCGGCCGCCTGAAGGTCGGCACCGGCCGCCGCCATCACGGTCTCGAGGGCACCGGCCAGCTCGTCCGCTCCGGAGATCGAGAGGGCAACGTCGACGCGGGGCGGGCTCAGCAGCAACCCCAGCGCCGAGAAGACCCCGGCATACCGGGGCACGACGGCGGCCGCCATGTCGAGCCGCTTGGCCAGCGCGGCCGCATGGAGCCCCCCGGCGCCGCCGAATGCCACCAGCACTGCGCCGCGGGGATCGACCCCCTCCTCCACCGACACCCGGCGGATGGCTCCGGCCATCGTCTCTTCGACGACAGTCACGATACCGCTCGCAGTGGGGGCGGACTCCATATCGAGGTCGGCTGCCAGGGCGCCGATGGCGCGGCGCCCGGCGTCGCCGTCGAGAGAGAGCGACTTGCCGAGAGAAGCGATACGGCCGAGGAACACGTTGGCGTCGGTGACGGTGGCATTGGTCCCACCCGTGCCGTACGAGGCAGGACCGGGGACGGCGCCGGCACTCTGCGGGCCGACTCGGAGCGAGCCTCCCGGGTCGCGCCAGCCGATCGATCCGCCGCCGGCGCCGACGGTGTGGATGTCGACGCTCGCCATGCGACATGGATAGCCGGCGATGGGGCGCTCATAGGTGAGCTGGGGTTCGCCCATCTCGATGCGGGACACGTCGGTCGATGTGCCCCCCATGTCGAATGAGATCGCCCGGTCGTATCCCATGTCGCGGCTGAGCCGGGCGGCGGCAACCACGCCGCCGGCGGGCCCCGACAGCAGCGCCGCCACCGGGAGGCGGGCCGCGTCGTGGAGCGACATCAGGCCCCCGGAGCTGCGCATCACACCCACCTCGGCAACGCCCGACCGCTCCAGCTCCTCGGCCAACCGGCGCAGATAGCGGCTCATCTCGGGCCGCAGGTAGGCGTTGAGAACAGTGGTCGAGGTGCGTTCGAACTCACGGAACTCGGCAACGACCTCGCTCGATAGCGAGATGGGGACGTCGGGATGGCGCTCTGCCAGGGTGGCGGCGATGGCCGATTCACGCTCGGCGGCCCGAAACCCGTACAGCAATGACACCGCGATCGATTCGGGCCGGCCCACATCAGGCACGTCGTCGTCGGGGTTGGGGTCCCGGGGCACTCCGACGCGATTCTGGGCCAACGGGTTGGGACGGTCCGCCATCGAGTCGTACAGCGAGGGACGGTCCTGGCGCCCGATGGCGAGGACGTCTTCAAAGCCCTCGGTCGTCACCAGGGCGGTGACGGCGCCGCGGCCCTCCAGCAGGGCGTTGGTGGCGACGGTGGTGCCGTGAATCACGGCATGCGGCGCCCTCTCGAGGGGCGTCACTGCGTCGATGACGCCGCCACTCTGGTCAGCGGGAGTGCTCGGCACCTTCCCGGTTTCGAGGTGCCGGCCATCCCAGGCCACCAGATCGGTGAAGGTGCCGCCGACGTCGATCCCGGCAGTTGGCCCCGCGGGGGGCGGCAGTGTCACGGGCCGTCACCGCTACGATCTGAAGTACCACAGCCGAGAGGTCTCATGCCGGTAGCAATCAGCAACACACCCAATCCCAACGCCCTCAAGTTCACCGTCGGCGCCGACGTCGGAGGGCCGCTCACCTTTGCCGCCGGCAGCGAGCCCGACGACCCGATGGCGGCCGAGCTGATTGCCATCGACGGCGTCACCAGCATGTTCGCCACGGCCGACTTCATCACCCTGTCGAAGCGACCCGACGTCCCGTGGGAACCGATCGCGGCTGCCGCCCAAACCATCCTGGAACGCTACTTCGAGTAGAGCGGGAGCGCGGCACTGTCTCCTCCCCAGCGAGCGTCAGCGAGACTTCCTCGAAATGAACAGACGGCATGCACAGCTCCGGAGATTGGCCCGCACGAGGCGAGGCGGACGGATCGGGCAGTGTCTAGCGCATGTCTCTCTTCTAGCTCGGCTAGCTCATGGCAGGCGTCCGCGACCTGCTCGTCAGCGACGGATCCAGGCGGCGAAGGCCTCCAGCTCGGCGTCGTCGGCCACGATCGCCCGAAAGACCTCGTACTGGCTCATCTCAGATTCTCCTGCGCGATAGCCGGAGATGACCGATAGCTGCCGGACACTGTTGCAGCCTCCGTAGAGCCTGAACCCGCCGTCGGGTTTCGCCAAGACCACGTAGCTGATGGCTGCCATCTCCGGATCCAGGCCGTTGAGGCCGATCAAAGCCTGCCCTTCCGCGTCGACCTCAACCAACTCCTTGAAACCCGGGTCGAAGACCCACTGTGTGAATGGCCCATCGGGATAGCGCCGCTGTACGAGAAGCGAGGCTGCGTCGAGCACCTCAGCCATCGCTTCGTCCCGCTCAGAGCCCAAACGCTGAAAGCCGCGGTTCCCGGTGCTCGGAGCCGAATCGTGTATCGCCTTCGCAACGAGGCCCAGTGGGACTTCGTACCACGCGTCCGCCTTCTCGAGATACCAGAAGGTCGGCGCCGGGTCGATGATGACGCCGGGCGGGGGATCAGGACAATCAGGGATGGTTCCGTCGGAGCTGTAGGCCGTCAGATACTGGTGGGCCTGTCTGCTAGGGACCATGACCGGACCAGTTGCAGCTACGACCATCTCAGTCGTCGTCACGCCGACCGTCGTCGTGGTTCCGTCACCGGCCGACTGGCACCCG
>CAMYJM010000042.1 GCA_947258635.1 uncultured Acidimicrobiaceae bacterium | reverse complement strand
TTCCTCAACGTCGATCCGGACCACCCGCAATGGCCCGACCGGGATCGTTTTGTCCTCTCGAACGGTCACGGCTCGATGCTGCTCTACGCGATGCTCCACCTGTCCGGTTTCCCCGTTTCGATGGACGACATCCGCAACTTCCGCCAGTGGGGCTACCCGACGGCGGGGCATCCGGAGCTGGAGCACGAGATCGGTGTCGAGGTCACGACGGGCCCTCTCGGACAGGGGTTCGGCATGGGGGTGGGCATGGCTCTCGCCGAGGAGCATCTCCGCGCCAAGCTCGGTGCCGACCTGGTCGATCATTACACGTACGCGTTCGTCTCCGATGGCGACCTCATGGAAGGCGTCGCCGCCGAAGCTGCCTCGCTGGCCGGTCACCTCGGGCTCGGTCGTCTGATCTACGTGTACGACGACAACGGCATCACGCTGGTGGGCCCCACGGACTGGACGTTCACCGAGAACGTACCGCAGCGATTCGAAGCGTACGGATGGCACACGCTGACAGTCGACGGCCACGACCGAGTGGCGATTGCGGAGGCGATCCGCGCCGCTCGCGCCGAATCGGAGCGGCCGACGTTGATCTCTGCCAAAACGCACATCGGCTACGGCAGCTCGAAACAGGACACTGCGGCGTCACACGGCTCACCTCTTGGAGACGAAGAGGTCGCCAACCTGCGGGCGAAGTTCGGATGGGACCATCCGCCGTTCGCAGTGCCCGCGGCAGCCTATGAGTTCATGCAGGCGGCGATGAACCGGGGCCGAGCGCGGCGGGCGGCCTGGCAGGAGCGCACCGCGGCCGCTGGCGCCGCCGACGCCGAGCTCGCCGCCCGATACCGCGCCCACTTCGAGCCGACCACAACGGACGTGCCCGTGCCCGACTTCGAGGCCGGGTCGAAGGTGGCCAGCCGGAAGATGGGGGGCACCGTCCTCAACTCGATCGCAGCCGATCGTCCCGACATCATCGGTGGTGCCGCCGACCTCGCCAGTTCCACCAATACCCTCATCGCCGATTCGGGGGACTTCTCCACGGCGGATCGCTCCGGCCGCAATATCCGGTTCGGCGTCCGCGAGCACGGCATGGGTGCGATCGTCAACGGGATGAACGTCCACGGCGGGCTGCGCGCCTTTGGGGCGACCTTCTTCCAGTTCTCCGACTACATGCGGGGGGCGGTGCGGCTCGGCGCCCTCATGGGGGTACCAAGCATCTGGGTGTACACCCACGATTCGATCTTCCTCGGTGAGGACGGGCCGACCCATCAGCCGATCGGCCACATGGCCGCCATGCGGGCGATCCCCAACATGTGGGTCATCAGACCGGGCACGCCCGCCGAGGTAGCCGGCGCCTGGGAGGTCGCACTGGCCCGGACCGGCGGCCCGACCGCGTTGGTCCTGAGCCGCCAGGGCCTGCCGGTGCCGAGCGCGGCGGCGCCGGTGCCGGTAGCCAAAGGCGGCTACGTCGTCGCCGACGGCACCGATGCCGTGATCGTGGCGACGGGCTCGGAGCTGGCGCTGGCCCTCGATGCCCGCCAGATGCTCGCAGAGCGCCAGGTCTCCGTACGGGTCGTGTCGATGCCC
This sequence comes from uncultured Acidimicrobiaceae bacterium, assembly GCA_947258635.1. Lineage (GTDB taxonomy): Bacteria > Actinomycetota > Acidimicrobiia > Spongiisociales > UBA5794 > JAHEJX01. Next base: position 9,848 of record CAMYJM010000042.1, on the reverse strand, counting down.
TGTGTTGAGGCGTTCTTCGAACAGGAAGCGGCCTATCGAGACGAAGTACTCGGTAACGGTTTACCGGTCGCTTCGGTCGAGGCAGCCGTCACGTTCGGGTGGGCTGCCATCACCGGGTCGGACGGGCTGAGCATCGGGATCGACCAGTTCGGGGCATCGGCTCCGGCCGCGGTGCTCGCCGAGAAATACGGATTCACGCCCGAAGCAGTGGCGGGCCGGGTCGCCGACTGGCTCGGCGCCCGCTGACGGTCCGTCTTGGAAGCCACCCCGGCGGTAGTGACGGCCATGTGGGGCTCCGGCCTGGCCGCCGGGGGCGCCCTCGTGGCGCTGTGGCGGGTGGTCGGCCGGGGCTATGTGTGGCTGTCGACCGCCGTGATTGGGCTGGTTGGCTCGAGTCTGGTCGCGATCACCGGCGACCCGCTCGCCTGGCTGGGCACGGTGGCCGCCCTGGTCGCCGCCTTGGTTGCCGTGCGGCCGGGTGCCGTCGCCGCGGCATTCACGATCGCGACAGTGCTGTTCGTCGGTGCCGGTCTCGTCGACTCTCCGCTGATTCCGCTCGTTACGGGTGCCGGGTTTCTGGGAGCGGTCACCACTGAGATGATGCTGGGGCATTGGTTCCTGGTCGATCCGCAGTTGCCGCGCCGGCCGCTATCCCGTCTGGCGTTGATCGGGGCCGGCGGGCTGGCGATAGATGTCTGCTACCTGGCAACGCAAGGGTTGGTTTCCGGTGCCACCGCCGAGCCGATCCTGGCCTGGGCCTATCTGGCGTTGACTCTCATGACCGGCCTGCTTCTCGCCGGTGTGGTGTTTGCGCTGAAGGAGCCGAGCTACTCGGGTGTAATGGCGGCTACCGGGCTGAGCTATCTGGCCGTGCTCACGTCTTTCGGGGTTGTGGTGCTCGGAAGGATGCTGGCGGCGTGACCCAGATCGGATTCTCGGCCGGTCCCCCCTAGTCTGCCGCCCCAGTATGGAGATATACACCCGGAAGGGCGACGAGGGCACCACGGGCCTGTTCATGGGCGGCCGCGTCTCCAAGGCGTCGCTCGGCCCGGAGAGCTATGGCACCGTCGACGAGGCGGTGTCGGCGCTTGGGGTCGCCCGGGCCTGCGCCGAGGCCGAAATGGCGCAGGCCATCCTGGATGCCCAACGTACGATGTTCGTGTGCGCCGCCGAGTTGGCAACCGACCCGGGGCGGCGGGGCGCTCTCGAGGACGGCGTGAGCCGGGTGCACCAAGAGATGATCGACAAGCTCGAAGGGGCCATCGACGAGATCGCGGCTCGCAGGGGTGTGCCGGAGAGCTTCGTCGTGCCCGGGGGAAGCAGGCTGGCGGCAGCTCTCGACGTGGCCCGCACGGTCGTGCGCCGCGCCGAACGCCGCGCCGTCGAGTATGCCGCCGCCGGCGGGCTCGATGGCTCCCTCGTGGTCCCCTATCTGAATCGAATGGCCGACTACGTGTACATGCTCGCTCGAGCCGCCGAGGCCGAATGGGCCCCGAGCAGGACGGAGGACTAGTGGAGTTGGAGATCCGGTTCGGCGAGGCGATCGCCACCGCCGAGGGCGACGCGCTCGTTGTGCCCATGTTCGAGGACGGGTCCTGGGGTGGGGGCGGCGAGTGGGTCGCGGAGCGGATGCCGGGGTTGGCGGGCTATCTGGAAAAGGCCGGGTTCACCGGCGGCGCCGGCCAGGTTGAAACCGTGCCCGGAGGCGATGCTGTCCCATTCGCCGCGGTCACCGTGGTGGGACTAGGGGAAGAGGTCGATGCCGAGAGCCTGCGCCGCGCAGCCGGTGCCGCCGCTCGGGCCTGCAGCAGATTCGCCACGGCCGTTACGACACTGCACCTGCTCGAGATCGATGAAGCCGCCGAGATGGTGGTGTTCGGGTTCATGGCGGGGCTGTACACATTTGAGACCTTCAAGTCGGAGGCCAAGCCGGCCGCTATTGAAGCACTGGTCCTCGCCGGGGACGGTGGGGGCGGGGAGCCTGCCGTAGCTCGCGGCCGGGCTCTGGCCCATGGCGTCGCCCTGACCCGCAACCTCGTCAACACTCCGGCAGTCGCCAAGCCGCCGGCAGTTCTGGTAGCGCACGTCGAGGACATTGCGGCCGCCCATGGAATGAGTGTGGAGATCTATGACGAAGACGAGATCGTCGCTGCCGGGTTCGGCGGCCTGGCGGCGGTTGGCGCCGGTGCGGCCAATCCGCCGCGAATGGTCGTTCTCGACTATGCCCCCGAGGGGGCGGTCAAGTCCCTCGCGCTGGTCGGCAAGGGCATCGTCTTCGATAGCGGGGGCCTCTCGATCAAGCCGGCGAGCGGTATGGAGGACATGAAGACCGACATGGCCGGAGCCGCCACCGTTCTTGGAGCCGTTCAGGCGATTGCCGAGCTGGGGTTGAGCATCAATGTGAAGGCGATCCTGCCCTTCACCGAGAACGTGATCTCAGGTCACTCGATGCGGCCCGGCGACGTGTTCACGGCTCGAAACGGGAAGACGGTCGAGGTGCTCAACACGGACGCCGAGGGGCGCCTGATCCTGGCCGATGGCTTGTCGCTGGCCGCCGAAGGGGAGCCCGACCTCATCGTCGATGTCGCAACGCTCACGGGTGCCGCCAAGGTGGCGCTCGGGGTCGAGATCGCCGCGGTGTTCGGGACGGACGAGGCTCGCCGGCTGGTGGTCGACGCGGCCGAAGCTGCCGGAGAGGACGTCTGGCCGATGCCGTTGCATGCGTCCTATCGCAGCCATATCGACTCCACGGTGGCCGACATCAAGAACACGGGTGAGCGCTGGGGCGGGGCGATCACGGCCGCCTTGTTCCTGCGCGAGTTCGCCGGCGATGGTCCGTGGGCTCACATCGACATTGCCGGTCCCGCCCGCTCGACGAAGGCGGCGGACTATACGCCCAAGGGTGCCAGCGGCTTTGGGGTGCGCACGTTGGTTGCCGTGGCGGAGGGCCTGACCGCGTCCTAGCCGGGTACACCTAGGTGCGGGCCTCTCGAGCCGTTCGGACCGCGGGCACGTCTCGGTGCCTAAAGCGGCCCGGCGCTGCGTCCGATACTCAGAGTGTTCGCAGTCAACACGTCTAGTGGGTTCGTATGCGGCTGAGCCGTCAATCCGTCGGTGCTTGTATGGCGATCGTCGCGTTTGTCGTCGGCCTGGCTCCGGGAGCCCTGGCCGCCTCGGAGGACTCGCTGCTGGCGATGATCAACGACGAGCGCGATTCGCGCGGGTTGCCTGCCCTGACATCACATTGGGATCTGGCAGACGATGCCGAGGCTCACGCAGTAGCGATGATGGAGGCCGCCAACTTGCACCACAACCCGAACCTGGGAAGCGTCACGACGGGTTGGGTGGCACTGGGGGAGAACGTGGGGGTCGGCCCTGGAGTTGCCGCCATCCATGCTGCCTTCATGACCTCGCCCCCGCATCGCGGCAACGTCCTCGGTGACTTCACTCATATCGGGATAGGTGCGGTCCGCGCCGCGGAGAACGAGCTCTGGGTCACAGTCGTCTTCATGAAGACGGCATCCGCCCCCACGACGACGACAACGGCGGCGCCGCCGCCACCGACGTCTCCGGTCACTGCGACCCCTGCGGTCACGCCACCGCCAACCACAGCGATCGCCGCCCCACCGCCTGCCGCGCCGGTGGCTGCGGTGGCCACGCCGGCGCCGGCGGCTACACCGGCTGGTGCGAGACTCGTGCCGGTTCGCCTCCGCCATACACCATGGCCGCTGTAGCGGGCCTGCTCAGCTGCGGACCGGGACACACGTGTCGTCGTAATCCATGATGACCGGTGCCGGCGCATCAACACCGCACGTCGGGCATTCGGGGTCTCGCCCCACTCGCAGCGTCATCATCGACTGCTCCAAAGCGTCGTAGGTGAGCAGTCGGCCGATCAACGGCCGGCCGATGCCGAGGATCAGCTTGATTGCCTCCACGGCCTGCAGCGAGCCGATTATGCCCGGGAGCACACCGAGGACGCCGGCCTCGGCGCAGTTGGGGGCGAGGGCGGGCGGAGGGGGCTCCGGGAACAAACAGCGATAGCAGGGGCCCTCATATGGTTGGAACACGGTGGCCTGGCCCTCGAATCGGAAGATCGATCCGTGAACCACAGGTTGACCGGTGTGCTGGGAGGCGTCGTTGAGCAGGTACCGAGTCGGGAAGTTGTCGGTCGCGTCGATAATGACCTGGTAGTCCGAGATCGTGTCGAGCACGTTGTCCGCCGACAGCCTGGCGTCGTACACCCGGATATCGCAGTCGGGATTGATCCGGCCGATCGTCTGGGCGCCAGACTGCGCCTTGGGTTGACCGAGCCGATCGACGTTGTGCAGGATTTGTCGCTGCAGGTTGGAGAGCTCCACGACATCGGCGTCGACCAGTCCAATGGTCCCCACGCCGGCCGCGGCCAGGTAGAGCGCCGCGGGCGATCCGAGACCGCCGGCGCCGACGACGAGGACTGAGCCGGCGAGGAGCCGCGCCTGGCCGGCTGCACCCACCTCTCCCAGGGTCAGGTGCCGGGCGTAGCGGTCGCGCTGCTCGGCACTCAACGGCGTGCCCGTCCCTGCTGTCATGTAGTGCTTCCAGAGGTTGTAGCCCCCCGCCAGAGAAGCGACGCTGCTGTATCCCATTCGGGTGGCAGTCTGCGCGCCGATGGCGGAGCGGGCGCCGACGGCGCAATAGAGCAGCACCCGATCGGAAGGCTTGGCGACCTCGGCCAGTCGTCTCTCGAGTGCGGCCAGCGGTATCAAGTGAGCCCCGGGGATAGCCCCGGCGGCGAATTCGTGCGACTCGCGGACGTCGATGATCACGTCGTAGGAGGTACCGCTTTCGATGAAGTCCTCGGCCGAGACCTCCGTGATGGCGGCTCTCGCCTGTCGCACCCTTTCTTCGTAATTCATCGTCCCAAGACGTTAGCCCAGGCCGGCTGCCATCATTCCGTGTCGGCCCTCAAAGCGTCCACGAGCCGGGGGAGTAGGTCTCCCGCCTTCCCTTCGAGACGCACAGTGGCCAGTTCGTCGGCGTCCGTCGGCCCCATGTTGAGGATGATCAGGGGATGACGGCGGTCGGCCACTGCCAGCAGGTACTCGGCGGCGGGGAACACCGAAAGCGTCGATCCAACTGCCACGGCGGCGTCGGCGCCACCGGAGAATTGGCTCGCCCGGTTGACGGCGGCCATGGGGAGCTGCTCGCCGAACAACACCACCGTCGACTTGAGGATCGAGCCACAGTGACACTGCGGATCGAGATCTCCGTCGAGCCACCGCCGCCTGACTGCGGCCACGGCGTGGCGGTGGCCCCCTGCGACGCATTCGATGCCGCGGGTGTTGCCGTGCACCTCTGCCAGCGCCGTTGGCGGCAGGCCGCCGTCGAGGTGGAGGCCATCGATGTTCTGGGTGATGCAGCCGACCATACGACCTGTGGCCCACAAGTCGGCAACCGCCTTGTGGGCCGCGTTGGGCCGGTACTCCCGGCGGTCCTCTCCAAACCGGCGCTGCCATCGCCGCCGGCGGAACTCGGCGTTCGTCACATAATGACGCAGCGTGAAGTCCTTCGGGTCGACCGTCTTCCAGACGCCTTCGGGGCCGCGAAAGTCGGGAATCCCCGATTCGGTAGATATGCCGGCGCCCGTGAAGACCAGGATTCTCGTCCGGCCCTCCAGGGCCGCGGCGGCTGCGGCTATCTGCTGCATGAAACGATCGTAGGCCGATTCGAGCGCAGGCCGATCGGTCAGGCGGCCGCAGAGCGGCCGCGGTTGTCTCGCCGGGTCTGCTGATCGTGAAGCCGCCGGATCGAGGCCGGCAACCCCAGGAGCTGCGAGGTCGTGAGCGGCGGGATCACGGTGCGTACTTCGATGTGGCCGTCGACTTCACGGGCCAAGCCCACGACGCTGAGTTGGCTCAAGCCGGTCGGACGGCGGAGGGAGCGGCCGCGAGACGCCGCGGTGGCGAGTCGGAGCAAGTCTGCGACCGCTCCCGGGCCGAGCACAGCGGTCCAGAACGTGCGCACGTATGGACTGGCGACGGGGTACCCGGATTCGGAGGTGCTCCACACCCGAGGTGAGACGATGGGACGGGGCCACACCGTGGGGCGCAACCGCGACCTATCGACAGCGCCCGGCGTTGGCGCGGAGTCCGGCGCGATGGGAGGACGTTCATCTCGACGGAATGGACCGCCGGGCGCTGTCGAATTCTCGGAGCTTGTCATTGGCTTAATTGATAGCATCTATAGACAAGTGAGCACAATAGGGCTGAGATAAGAGCGCGAAAGAAAACTAAATACCCAAGTACTCAGTACCAAGTACTAAGTACTTAGTACTTGTTTTAGTACTTAGTCTTCGTGGTGCACGGCCTCGCCGGTCTGGACATCCCACAGCGCCCGGTAGATGCCGGCGCGGGCGACGAGCTCGTTGTGGGTGCCGGTCTCGGCGACCTCGCCGGCGGACAGCACATAGATGCGGTCGGCGTGGCGGATAGTGGATAGCCGATGGGCGATGACCACCGTGGTGCGTCCCCGGGACACCCTCTCGAGGGAGCGCTGGATGGCCGCTTCCGTTTCGTTATCGACAGCCGACGTTGCCTCGTCGAGGATCAGGATCGGCGGGTCGATCAACACGGCCCGGGCAATCGAGATCCGCTGCCGCTGGCCACCGGAGAGCTTCTGGCCCCGTTCGCCGACCATCGTCTCGTAGCCCTGAGGCAGGCTCATGATGAACTCATGGGCCTCGGCCACGTCGGCGGCGTGGCGGATGTCCGCCATCGTGGCGCCGGGGTCGCCATACGCGATGTTCTCGGCGACGGTGCCATGGAAGAGGAACACGTCTTGGCTGACCAGACCGAAGGTGCGCCGCAAGTCGCGCAGCCTGAGGTCGCGGACGTCCATACCGTCGACGGCCACCGACCCTCCGTCGACGTCGTAGAAGCGGAGCGCCAGCTTGACGATCGTCGTCTTGCCCGATCCGGTGGCTCCGTCGAGGGCCGTCGTCTGCCCGGCCTGCATGTCCAGTGAGACGTCGTGGAGCACGGGGAAACCGCGGTCGTAGGCGAACTCAACCGTGCGCAACGTCAACTCGCCTTTCGGTCCGTCGAGGGTACGGTCGCCGTCGGTGATCTGCGGTTCGGTGTCGAGAACGTCGAGGATGCGGTTCGTCGATGCCATCGCCCGCTGATACAGGTCAAAAGTCTGGCCGAGGCGGGTGAGCGGCCACAGCAAACGCTGCGTGAGAAACACCATCACCGAATATGCGCCGACCTCGAGGCTGCCGTCGAGCGCCCGGAATCCACCAAGCACCAGCGTCGCGGTGAAACCGACGAGGATCACGATTCGAATCAGCGGGGAAAAGGCGGAGCTGAGGCGAATGGCGCCTCGATTGGCCACCCGGTACTCCTCCGAAGCTTCGGCCACCCGCATGTTCTCGGCGGCCTCCCCGGCGAAAGCCTTGATCGTTGCCATGCCGCCGAGGTTGTTGGCGAGCAGCCCGTTGACGGCTCCCGCCTGGTTGCGCACGCGGGCGTAATGCGGCTCGAGGTTCCTCTGGTACTTGAAGGAGCCCCACAGGATCACCGGAATCGGCAAGAATGCCAGCCACGCGATGCCCGGTGCGATGATGAAGAAGATGGCGCCGATGAGCGTCACCGTCGTTGACACCTGGATCAGGTCGTTGGCACCTTGATCCATGAACCGTTCCAGTTGGTTGACATCGTCGTTGAGCACGGCGAGCAGATCACCCGACGACTTGTCCTCGAAATACCGCATCTCCAAGCCCTGGAGATGGCTGTAGGCGTCGAGCCTGAGCTGATGCTGGATGGACTGGGCCAGGTTGCGCCACTCGACGCCGAGCAGATACTCGAACGCCGACTCGAGCGCCCAGACGGCGAACGTGATGGCTGCCAGCACGATGATCTGGGAGCGAGGGGTGGTGGCCCCGAGTCGGGCGAGGACGGAGCTCTCCCGGCGCACGACGACGTCGATGGCGGCACCGATCAGCATTGGCGGCGCGATGTCCATTGCCTTGTTGAGGAACGACCACAGCGCCGCCATCACGATCCGGCGGCGGTGCCCGGTGGCGTAGCGCCACAATCGTCTCAATGCGGGGGGGTTGCCCATATCGATCGCAGGCTAGTGGTCCAGCGCCCAATCTCTCGGGGCCACTCTGCGGCTTGGGACCTTGGTGTCGGCCGCCGGAGCGCGCCGGACCACAGAGCTACGGGCCGGCCACGCCGACGATGATGACGATTTCGCGGCCCAGCTTCAAGACGGCACCGGGTGGCGGTCGGGTGGCGATCACGCGGCCAACCTCGCCGGGCCGCTCGGCGACCCGTGACACGATGCGATGCGTGACGTTCAGTCCCGTGCGCTTGTTGAGGTTGGCCATTCGGGTCTCGATGGTGCTCGCCCGGAGCCCCACCCAGGTCGGCATGCGGGCCGCTTCCCCGCTCGAGATCCGCACCGTGACGGAACCACCTTGTTTGACCGTGGCTCCTCCCCGCGGGCTCTGGCTGAGGATCGTCCCCAGCTTCTCCCCTGAGGCCGAATGCACGATGTTCGCGTAGAGCCCGGCGTTCAGGATGGCGCGGCGGGCCTCGGCTTCGGTCATACCGGAAACGTTCGGCACCTCAGTGATCGGCACCTGGTAGTAGGCCCTCATCCCTTCCGGATCCGGGGGGAAGTCCTCGACCGGGAGATCCTCGGTGACATAGAGCATGAACTGCTTCCATATCGGCGCGGCGACGGTTCCTCCATAAGCGCGGGAGTGCGACTGCTCTCGCTGATTGACATCGTCCCACACGGTGAAGTTGACCATCTCGACCTGGGCATCGGCGTGGCCGACCCAAACAGCCGTCGTGTACTGCGGGATGAAGCCCATGAACCAGACGTCCCGGAAGTTCTGCGCGGTGCCGGTCTTACCCGCCTGGGGGCGCCCGATGTTGGCGCGGGTAGCGGTACCCTGGCTGACCACCTTCTCCATGGTCCGCACCACGGCTGCACTCAGGGCTTCATCGAGGACCCGCGTTCGCTCCACCTCGTGCTCATAGATCACATTCCCGGCACTGTCCTCGATCTTCTCGACGAGATACGACTCGACGCGTTCCCCAAAGTTGGCCAACGTCGAGTATGCCGAGGCCATCTCCAGCGGGCTCACGCTTTGGGTGCCCAAGGCTATGGAAGGCACCGCGTTGAGCGGCGATTCGATCCCCATCCGGTGAGCAGTGTCAACGATGTTCTCGGGCCCGACCGCGACCGATACCTGGGCGAAGACGGTGTTCGTCGACCGGTAGGTGGCCTCTTCGAGCGAGCGCAGGCCGGAGCCTCCCAGACCGGCGTTACGTACGGTCCAGATGTTGCCCTGGGGGCTGCAGGGAACCCCGCAGTCGATCTTCTGCGGGCTGGTCTGGTCCCAGTAGCTGGCGAGCGTGATCTGCCTGCCCGACTCACTGCCGCGCTCGAGCGCCGTGACCAGGGCGAACGGCTTGAAGCTCGATCCCGCCTGGCGGCGGCCCTTGGTAGCCAGGTCGTACGGCCGCTGCCCGGCCTCGATATCGTCACCGAAGTCGAGGCCGCTCGCCATCACCCGTACGGCCCCCGTCTTGTTGTCGACCATGGCGATGGCCCCAGTCGGTCCCTCGAGATCCCGGAGCCAGGCCCGCAGGATCCGGTTGGCTTCCGTCTGCATCTCGTGGTTGACGGTCACGGTCACTTTGAGCCCGCCGCCCCCTTCGCAATCGACATCGTCGGCCGGACAGCCGAACAGGGCCCGCTTGCGTTGGGTGTACGTGGCGCCGAGCCCGTAGGCGGGGTTGCGCAGGATCTCCTCACGGGCGGCGATGATGACCGTGGGCGACAGCTCCTCGAAT
>CAMYJM010000041.1 GCA_947258635.1 uncultured Acidimicrobiaceae bacterium | reverse complement strand
CACGACTGCGTCGGGGGTCGTGATTCCCACGCCGGCAACGGCAGCCGCCGACCCGGCTATCAGCAGCATTCCGATCGTCACTGCTCGCCGGGTTCGCGGCGCCGGCGCCTCGCTGATACGCCACTCGTATCGGGCGAATAGTGCAACCAGGCCGAGCGCCACCACCGCCAGGATCCCCAGCCAGACCGGGCGCGTGACCCACCACGTCGCCGTCCCCGGCTCGATCTTGAAGAGCGCCCCGTCGAACGCGAACAGACCGGCCGCTGCCACCAGGGACATGGCCGACAGGTGCCAGAGATATATCGTCATCAGCACACCCGAGATAGCGACGACGCCGTGCCAGGCGCGGAGCCGGGTAGTGAACCGCCGAACCGCCGGTTGGGTGCCCAAAATGACGCCGAGCTGGACCAACCCCAAGAGGGCCATTGCGAATGTCGGCGGCGTCATGTTCGTCTCTCCCGCGCCGGGTACGCCCACCATTGCGACCGGGTACCAACCGATCCAGGTCACGGCGACGAGGGCCGCCAGAGCCCCTGCTGCGATGGCCCATCCGGACCGGGAAGCCACCCCTCCGGCATCGTCGCGCGCCGACCACCAATATCCGAGCTGGTGAACGGCCGCCCAAACGAAGAAGAAGTTCGCCCATCCGATACCCGGGACCTCGAACACGAATCGGGCGATATCGATCGCAACGGCGACAGCCGCGAGCGCGCCGATCGTCATCGGCCCGTGCTGCTGCCACCAGGCGTGCGTTGCCGGCGCCGCGGCAGTGAGCGTCAGATACACCGCAAGGAACCACAGCGGCACCGTCGCCGACATCGCCCCGGCGTAGACGACCTCGGGCGCTACGAAGGTCCGCATCACGACGATCAAGGCCACCCACACCACCAGCAGCGGGATGACGGGGGTGAAGAGCCGCCGCGCCCGCGCCGTGATCCAGTCGCGGCGCAGCTCCTCGCCGGCCGCCACATTGCGGAGACCCCGCGCGTTTGCGTAGCCGCCGGCGAGAAAGAAGATCGGCATAACCTGAACGATCCAGGTGACCCAGCCGGCATAGGGAATCCACTCCAGGGAGTTGAGGAGAGCGATCTCATCGTTCGGCTGGAGCCAGATCGACGCCGCCAGCCAATGGCCGAACACAACCACGACGATGGCGACGACTCGCCAGAAGTCGACGATGCGGTTGCGGCTCGCCGGTGTTGCTGTAGCGAGGCCGCGGGTATATGTGAGGTACTTGTTCACTCCGGTCCCGGTAGGGGTTCCTCCATTATCGACATCTCTCCCGGCGCCTGGCGCCCTTCGCAAGGGACGACTGCGCTCCCCACGCGCAGGTCGGTAGTCTCGCCGTGAGGAGGAAGCTCGTGTCCCATCGCGGCTTTTGGAACCGCCGGAGACGCCGCGCAGGCGGTCGACTGGCATCATGGTTCACGCCCCGGCGGCGCTTCGGGTTGGGCGTGTCGGTTCCGATCGCAGTTTCGATCTTCTCCCAGTTCGAGTTCGTGCAGAAGTCGACGTGTGTCCTCGCCAAGCTGCCGTGGGGCGTTGGCGAGTGTGAGGTGATCGCCGACCTGATTGCGCCGGCATGGGCGTTGGCAGTCATCCCTGTTGCCAACCGGCTCCGAACCGCCGCGGCGCGCTTCGGCACTCCGGCTCCTGACTCCGACAGCTACCTGGCGACCCGGTTGGCAACGCGTCGGTTTGCCTCAGGAAGCGCCCGGGCGGCCCAGTGGGGCGCTGTCTTGACCATCGTGCTTTCTTACACGCGCGAATGGGCGCGGTTCGGCGAGCAGCCCGATATCGTCTGGTTCGTGCTGGTCATCGCCGGTACCTTCGCCCTCCTGGCAGTGCCGGTCTTTTGGATCCGCGATGAGCTGCATCAGCGCGGCGTTCGCTACCTGAGCTCCGGCCGGCTTCCCGCCTGGGCCAATCGGGCCCTGATGGACGACTCGGACGGCCGGCCTCCGCGGGCACCGCACGTATTGGCTTTTGCGTCGGTTACCGCACTCGTGGTTCAGGTCGTGCTGAGCCAGTTCGACGCGCTGTTGCGCGGCATGCACCCGCCGGGGGACCCCTCAGTCGGTATCGGCGGCCTCGCTGCCATCAGCGAGTTCGACCTCTCACAAAAACCGGGGATCGTGATCGAGCGGGTGACGTCCTGGCAGGATTACACCGAGGCCGTTGGAGCACAGTTCGGATCCGCCTACGACGTAGTCACCGCGCACGCCGTTCTGGACACGATCGCCACCATCCCCGCTTACCTCGTCTTAGGGGCGGCCCTTGCCGCATATGCGTGGCGGCATCGCCTTCAGCACGAGGAAGACTCGAGCATGCGGCGGGCATTCGAGCTCGTCACGCTGACGGGCCTCGTCGTGCTCATTGCCACGGCAACGCTGGACGTCGGCAAGAACCTGTTCACCTGGTACGTCATGGATGCGGCGTGGAACCGTCCGGCCGACCTGACGAACGCAAACGTCCGGCTCCTCTGGTTCTTCGCCATTGCGCGCACCGTCGGCTTGGGGGCCCTCGCCGCCGCATCGCTGCTGCTGGTCGCGCTGTGGGACGCCCCCACCCGGCGCTTGCGCCAGGCCCTGCTGGCGGTTCGGTCGGAGATCCTGTTGCTGGCCCTGTTCGGCATCGTTGTGCTGGCGTCGCCGCAGACCGCCGACGTCATTCGAGGATGGCGTGTGAGCCACACGGTGATCACCGTCGGGCTCGCCACCGTGCTCTCGATGCTGGTGCGCTGGACTGCGGTGACCAACCTGCGGCTCCAGCATCGACATTGGGAACGAGCCGAACAGGGTCTCGACCTGCTGCCAGCCCGGCTGCGGATCCCATTCACTGCCGGGGCTCCCACGGTCGGCCGTTTTGCCGCGGCTCTCGTGATCGCCCTGGCCGGGCTGCAGCTGCTGGTTGGGCTGGGGCTCAACGTGGGCCGGGGACTGGTCGTGCCGGCGATCTTCGTCCTGGTGCTGTGGCTGTTCGGATTGGCGCTGCCGCCGGCGCCCTACGTTCGCGGCGACCGCCCGGTGAGCGTGCAAATGCGCCGCCGCCTGACTCGTATTCTCGGCGCCGCGGTGTACTTGATAATCGGCATCGCCGTCGTCAAAGCCGCCGCGTCGTCCGTCGCGTACGCCAACAACGAGGACTGGTGGCTCTTCTTTGCGCTGGTTCCGCCGGCAATCGGACTGTGGCGTATCGCCACCCGGACTACAGCGACGATGGGCGCCCTCGAGGCCGGATTCGCCGGCACCGTGCTCATTACGGCCCTTGTGATGCTCGTCGCCGGCGACCGCGAGCTGTCTCCCACCGCGCTGGCATTCGCCGGGATCACGTTCTCGTACGGATCGATGGCCTTCTTCAACTCGTATGAGCGCACCTCGCTCGTGAATCGATTGTCCCGACAGTACCTCTCCCCCGCATGGGCCCAACCATTCGTAATCACTGCCGGTTTCGCCATGGCGGCCGTCGTCCTGGCGTTCTACCTGGACCCGATCTCGTTGGCGCCGCAGATTGGCACAATCGGGATGATCGTCATAGCAATGATGGTCTTCACGCTGCTCGGCGCCGGCGCCGTGCGGTTTGCAGAGCTCACCAGGCCCCCGCGCATACTTGCCGCGTTCGGGATCAAACGCACCCCCGTTGTCTTTCTGCTGGCGCTCTGGCTGCTCCTCGCACCGGCCGTCATCGACCAGCGCTTCAACGACATCAGGGTGAAGAGAAATGGTGATCAAGCGATGACCAATCTCGATTTCGACGACGTCTGGCGCCGGTGGGCTGCGAACAACCTCAGCAACACCACTCCCGACGTCGGGGGCTCCCCCGGCCCCATATCGGTCGACCGACCCGTCGTGCCGCTCCTGCTCGTGTCGAGCTCGGGAGGCGGCCTGCGGGCCGCCGCCTGGACGTCGTTCGTGCTCGACTGTGTGTTCGAGGGCACCACGGAAGGCAACGAACCGTGTGGGCGCGAACGGCCGGGGACCCCTCCGGTCCATCGAGTCGCACTCATGAGCGGCGTATCGGGCGGATCGCTGGGCATGGCCGAGTACCTGGCACACCTCCTCGATGGCTTCGAAGGATCCGAGGGATCGAACACATGGGTCGACGATGCTCTGGGGGACGACTACCTGGCGGCAGCCATCGGTTGGCTGTTCTTCGTCGACATCCCTCGATCCCTCATCGGCTTCGGAACCGGGATCAGCAACCGGGCGGAAGTGATGGAACGCGCCTGGGAAGCTTCGTGGCCGGACAACGTGAGCGGGTTGCGCCGCGGGATCAACGAGCTGTGGGCCACGAGCACACCACCCGTTATATTCAACGGCACGAGCGTCAACGACGGATGCCGCGTGAACGTCTCCGCTCTCAACGCCAATGGGGGCTCGCCCGAGGTGCCCAGTTGTGCTGGGGCGGACGACAGCACGGCCCCGACGACGGGTGTCCTTGGAGCCACCCACGACTTGGCCGACTTCCTGTGCCCCGGCGATGATGTCGCTCTCTCAACGGCCGCCGGGATGTCCGCAAGATTCCCCGTCGTGTCGGTGGCCGGGCGGATCGCGGCGGACCCCGATCGCTCCTGTGAGGGAACCAGGTCGGGCGCCGTTTTCGTTGTCGACGGCGGCTACCTCGAAGGCTCCGGGGCCGGTACGCTCCTCAATGCGTGGGAAGCCCTCGCCGGGTGGGTGGAGCAGTACAACACGGGGGGCGCGGAATCGTGCGTAGTGCCGTTCATGCTCCACATCGACAACGGGTACGAGAGCCCGTCGGTGACGGGTAATGAGGCGGTGCCGCGTGAGTTCCTGGTGCCGCTGCTGACGGCATTCAATTCGTCATCAGGAATCACGGCGGCGCGCGCCGAGGCGGCTCTGGCCTTTGAACACCCCTTCACGGTTGCCGGAAGCGAGGTCGCGATCGCCCTGCAAACGGAGGACGGCCCGGCGCCCGTCACCAGCCGGTACGCTCGGCTCGTCACCCGAGCCCACCCCGGCGTCCAGGCGCCTCTCGGATGGACGCTGTCGGGAGAGTCGCTCGACGATCTCCGCGACCAGCTGGGCATCGCAGAGAACGTCAAGGCGCTTGCCGAGATCCGATCTTGGCTGGATGGAGAGATGCTCTGCCGGGGCGGCTGATCGAGCCGTAACGGAGGGCCTACGTCAACATCTCTCGAAGGAACTTGCCGGTGTAGGACTCGGGCACCGCGGCGATGTCCTCCGGGGTGCCGGCGGCGACGACCATACCGCCTTCGTCCCCGCCCTCGGGGCCGAGATCGATGATCCAGTCGGCCGACTTGATCACATCGAGATTGTGCTCGATGACGATGACGCTGTTGCCGCTATCGACCAGGCGCTGCAGCACACCGAGCAGTTTGCGCACATCCTCGAAATGGAGCCCGGTGGTGGGCTCATCCAGGATGTACAGAGTGCTGCCGGTGGAGCGCTTGCCCAGCTCCGACGACAGCTTGACCCGCTGCGCCTCGCCTCCGGACAACGTCGGTGCCGGTTGCCCCAGCTTCACGTATCCGAGACCCACGTCGTAGATGGTCTGGAGCACGCGGGCGATGCGGGGCTGGT
Source organism: uncultured Acidimicrobiaceae bacterium (assembly GCA_947258635.1). Taxonomy (GTDB): domain Bacteria; phylum Actinomycetota; class Acidimicrobiia; order Spongiisociales; family UBA5794; genus JAHEJX01. The sequence goes on along the minus strand of CAMYJM010000041.1, from coordinate 5,988 downwards.
TCTCGAAGAACGTCAGGGCTTCTTCGACCGACATGTCCAACACATCAGCGATCGAGCGGCCTTTGAAGCGCACGGCGAGGGTGTCGCGGTTGTAGCGCAAGCCCTTGCACGTCTCGCACGGCACGTAGACGTCGGGAAGGAAGTGCATCTCGATGCGGATCGTGCCGTCGCCCTTGCACGTTTCGCAGCGGCCCCCGGACACGTTGAACGAGAACCGGCCGGGTTTGTACCCGCGCATCCTGGCGTCCTGGGTCGATGCGAACAGCTCCCGAATCCGGTCGAAGACCTTCGTGTAGGTGGCCGGGTTCGAGCGGGGAGTTCGCCCGATCGGTGATTGGTCGATGTTGATGATCTTGTCGACGTTCTGCAGCCCGGTCAGCCGGCGGTGGCGACCCGGCATTCCCCGCGATCCGTGCAACTCGGCGTGGAGCGCTTTGGAGAGGATCTGCTGGACCAGCGACGACTTGCCGCTGCCCGAGACTCCGGTAACCGCAGTGAAAGTACCCAGCGGGAACGCCACGTCGATGTTCTTGAGGTTGTTCTCGGCGGCGCCGACGACCTTGATCGCCTTGCCGCTCCCGGCGCGGCGCTCCTCGGGAAGCGCGATCTTGCGGCGGCCCGCCAGGTAGTCGCCGGTGATGGATTCCGCTGTCGCCAACATCTCCGGCAACGTCCCGGACACCACGATTTCCCCGCCGTGCTCTCCGGCGCCGGGACCGATGTCGACTATGTAATCGGCCACCCGAATGGTCTCTTCGTCGTGCTCGACGACGATCAGTGTGTTGCCGAGATCTCGCAGCCGGAGCAGTGTCTCCACGAGACGACGGTTGTCGCGCTGGTGCAGGCCGATCGACGGCTCATCGAGTATGTAGAGCACGCCGACGAGGCCGGAGCCGATCTGGGTGGCCAGCCGAATCCGTTGTGCCTCTCCCCCGGCGAGGCTGGCCGCCGGCCGCATCAACGTCAGGTAGTCGAGGCCCACGTCGATGAGGAAGGCCAGGCGCTCCCCTATCTCCTTGACGATCGGCGCCGCGATGGTCGTCTCCCGATCCGTCAGGGACAACGAGTCGAAGTAGTCTGCGGCCCGCCGCAGCGGCAGGGCCGAAACATCCGCGATTCCGGCGCCGGCGACTCTAACCGCCAGCGACACCGGGTTCAGCCGGCCCCCGCGGCACTCGTCGCACGGGACTTCCCGCATGTACTGCTGATAGGCCTCGCGGGCTCCGTCGCTGTCGGCATCCCTGTAGCGGCGCTCGAGCCAGGGAATCGGGCCCTCGTAGGCCGCCTGGTAGCGGCGTTTGCGGCCGAATCGGTTCGTGTACTCGACGGTGAAGGTCTGGTCACCAGTACCGGCCAGAAGCAGCCGGCGCTGATCCTCAGTCAGCCGATTCCACGGCACGTCGGTTGGAATACCCTCTTCTTCTGCGACAGCCGCAATCAGCCGCTGGTAGTAAGTCATCCGATGGCGACCCGCCCAGGGGGCGATCGCCCCCTCTTCGAGCGTCTTGTCGGGCTGCGGGACCACCAGCGTGCCATCGACCTGATAGCGGGTGCCGAGGCCGTTGCACGCCGGGCATGCCCCATACGGGCTGTTGAAGGAGAAGTTGCGGGGCTGCAACTCGTCGAACGAGTGGCCGCACTCGGCGCAGGCGAAGTGCTGCGAGAAGGTGAGAGCGGGGCCGTCGACGATGTCCACCACCGCCACTCCGTCCGCCAGCCCGAGGGCCGTTTCGAGGGATTCCGTCAGCCGCTGGTCGATGCCGTCCTTGCGTACCAGCCGATCGACCACCACCTCGATACTGTGCTGGTAGTAACGATCGAGTTTGATCTCTTCGGTGAGGTCACGGACTTCGCCGTCGATGCGGGCGCGGGCGAAACCGTCGCGGGCCAACTCTTTGAGCATCCCGTCGTATTCCCCCTTGCGCCCCCGCACCACCGGTGCCAGCACTTGGAACCGGGTGCCGTCCGCCAGGCTGAGGATCTGATCAACGATCTGCTGCGGGGTCTGCCGCGACACGGGAGAACCGTCATTGGGGCAATGGGGCACCCCGATGCGAGCGAACAGCAACCGGAGATAGTCATGAATCTCGGTGACGGTTCCCACCGTCGACCGCGGATTGCGGCTCGCCGTCTTCTGGTCGATCGAGATCGCCGGCGACAGCCCTTCGATGAAGTCCACGTCGGGCTTGTCCATCTGGCCGAGGAACTGCCGGGCGTACGCCGACAGGCTCTCCACATAGCGGCGCTGGCCTTCGGCATAGATGGTGTCGAAGGCCAGAGAGGACTTCCCGGACCCCGACAATCCCGTGAAAACGATGAGCCGGTCGCGCGGCAGCTCCAGGTTCACGTTCTTGAGGTTGTGAGCACGCGCCCCGCGCACAACCAGTTTGTCGATCGTCACTACGCCCTCCGCGAACCTGCGTTCTCCCGGACCACGGTGAGTCTACCCGGCCCCTGTGACGGAATTACACGTGCGTAGTGCGCCTGTGGCGGCCGCGGCAATCGCCCGTCACGCCGGGCTCTCCGGCAGAGGCCGAGCGGACGTCGGGCCGGCCACGGCCAGTGCCGCTGCCATGATCACCGCCAGCGCCAGGACGAGAACCGTCGTGTTGAGCGCCGGTTCGGTGACCACGTAGAGCCAGCCGGCGATCCACGCTCCCCAAGCTACCCGCATCACGCGCCCGTCGAGATCTGCAATGAGCAGCAGGGTGACCACACCGAGCCCTGCTTCGTAGAACAGCGCCTGCGGGGCAATCAGCACTAGACCGAGGCCGGCGATGGCGTAGCGGGCCGCCGGGGAGCCGGAACGCCGCCACAACCAGGCCATGGCGAGGAGACCGCCACCTCCGATGGCAACGCCGAGGAGCCGCCCGGCGCCACTGCCCATCCCGGTGAGGTACTCGAGGAACCCCGGCAAAGAGACGAACAAGTCGCCGTTGACCGATGCGTTGACGTCGCGAAACGCGGTTGCCTGCTCCCACCACGGCCCAACCCAGCCCCACCCGAGCGCCGCCACCCCCGCCAGATAGAGCCCGGCCCAGGTGCCGGCAATGCCGGCCACGACGCGCCAGCGCCCGCCGAGGGCGACGATGAGAGCCAAGGGCACCCCGTACTGAGGCTTGTATGCGAGTAGGCCGACCGCCACCCCGGCGAGGACGGGGTAACCCGAGAACTCGGCCCGGGCGGCTCCGGCGACGAGGAGCATCGTCAGCGCGGTGTTCTGACCGCCGATGAGCGAAACGAGCAGCGGTTGGAACAAGACGGCAACGGCGATCACCGCCGCCGGATAGCGCTGCACCAGCGAGCTCATCGGACGCAGCAGGAGGACGGTGCCCGCGGCCGCCGCCGCCATCAGGGCCATTTGGACGATGTAGGCCACCCGGTAGCCCAGGGGAGCGAGCCACGAGTAGCCGGTGGCCACAAATGGCGGGTAGGCGAAGAAGAGGTATCCCCCATCGTTTTCGATGAGGCCTTCTTGGGCCGCTCGTTGTACGACGGGGTCGTAAAGGCTCTCGTAACCACCGTCCGCAACGATCGACCCGGCCGCGTAGAAGGATGGGAAGTCGCCCCCCAGCTGGCCGGTGTCGTCGGGTGCGATCAAAGCTCCAACGAACGCCACGGCGGCCAGCGTTGCCAGCGCCGCCAGGGGAAGCACGTTGAGCCGAAAGTGCCGCCGCGACGACACCGGCGACGCAGTCGACTGATCCATATCAACCTCGAGAACCGGTTCCACCCCACAGTATCGGAACTGCGCCGGGTGACTTGACTCTGGAGCCGTGAGTTCGCTGCGGCCTGACCTGGCGCCGAGCTACTGTCGCCCGAGCGTCGACATCGGCGGCAGAGAGCGGCACGGCTCCATCCAGATAACGGGAGAGCTCGCACCGACTGCCGGATACTGAGCCCTGGTGGCTGCTCGATATCGCTCCAGGGAGTGGGCGATCTGTGCGGCTCGAGCGTGGCTGTGGTTGGCACGAGCCAACGGGTTCCCCTCAGAGGATGGGAGTCTACGTCGGGCGTGCGCTGAAGATCCTCGAGGCGCAACGGCTGCCTCGTATGCGACATCGCCTCGGGATTTCGTAGAGCGGTCCTCGGGGGCCATTGGCGCCGCTCAGACCGATATTCGTCCCCGGCTGTGGCGTCGTGTCAAGAGACGGTCGGGTGCCCACCTCGGAAGCGACGACGCGAACACGCAAGCGAATCCGTCGCCCGAACCGAGCCTGTTCGTGCCGCCTGCCATTGTGTGAGTGCTACTGGAATCCTGGACTCATGAAGTCCGTCACCATTGAGACGGCAACTGCCGGCACCCGCAGCTGTCGTCTGGGCTGCTGTGCGGAGGCGCGAAGCCTTCGTCCACGTCGCCGGTGCAATGCTTCGCTGCCCCGCCGTCGAGCGGCATCCGGGCCCATGGCGGCCGGGAGACAGGATCATCGGTTGGGTCCTGTTGTTCCGACTCATCCGCATCTCCTAGCACACGATTGAGATTGGGAGCATCGACGACGTCGGCATGAAGCTGCTCACCGAGGAGCGCGGTGGAGTGATCCGCACCCGGAGGCACTACATCACCGTGGAGCCTCTCGGCGACGACCGCTGCCGCTGTGAGGACCGTATCGAAATCGACGCCGGGATCCTCACTGCGGTGGTCGCCGCGTTCACGCGGGTCTTCCGCTACCGGCAGCGGCGATGGGCCCAACTCTCCGTTCTGCTGGCAGCATCGGCCGACCCGGCTCTACCTCGCTAGAACCTCGCCGGACCCAACACCGGCCCGCCCGGCCGCTGTGACCCCAGTGGTGCTGTATTGGATGAGCGAACCGGTCTCTTGAGGAGAGCTGCAGCTTTCGTGGGCGCATTGTTCTTCGTGTACTTGATGATCTTCATCGTCATACTGGTGGGGATGCGGACAAAGTCCCGACAGGTGTTCAACTCCGTCCGTGAATTCACCAGCGCGTTGGTTGGTGCATGCTGCGTCTTGGTCTTGGTTGCTCTCGTCTCCTGTTGTTCCGCGTCGTCGGCGGGTGACGATGTGGCTCCATCTGAGGAGATGGTTGCCAGCGGTTCGTGGTACGTGCGTCACCCCTGGCCCCATGACGGGAGCCCCATCGAGAGCGAGAACTTCGTTGTCTATAGCGATGCCGCCAGTTTGCATGCACGAAGGGCTGTTGCGGAAGTAAGCGAAAAGGTGCTGGCGGAGACGATCGCGGAGATGCGAATCGACCCGAGGACGATGTTTCGTTTTCCTCCCGGCCAAGACAAGATCGACATCTATGCCTACCACGACTACCACCCGCAGGATTGGGAGGGGCGGGCCTACTACGGCGGTCTGCTCATGTGGTCCCCTGACCACGAACAGCGACAGACCGACGCCGGTCGCTTTGCACCCGTACTGAAGCATGAACTCGTCCATGTCGTCCAGTACCTGATCATGGGCCGCGACAGCACTCCATTTGATGTGTGGTTCATCGAGGGGCTTCCCGAGGCGATAGCTGGGGGCACGTCCGGCGGCGCCATCAGAGGACTCGACCAGCTGGACGATCTGACCGCCGACTACGGGACAATCAGTCCGATCTCGATGAGGAGCTACTCCCAGATCACGGGCCCAGAGGCTGGTGCACGTTTCTACTACCCGATGTTTCAGCTTGCTGTCGAGTACCTGATCGACGATGACGGACACGGTAGCTCTCCCAGGGACGCGACAGACCTGATGATTGATATCGCCGACGGTGCATCGTTCGAGACGGCGTTTGAAACTCGTATGGGTATTCGCCTCGATGACTTCGAGGCCGAGTTCTTCAACCTCATCAGCGCGTATCTGCCCCAGTACCGCAGTCGGGTATTCACCCCGACCGGATTCGCCCTCGTGTCCACACTCGTGGTCGTCTTCGTGATCGGCACAAGTGCCGTTGGCTACCGCCGCTGGCGACCCGGCGCAGCAACCGGGGGCATCGACAGGGCGGGACCGGGTTGGGTAGCTCGGATCAGCTTCTACAGCGA
>CAMYJM010000040.1 GCA_947258635.1 uncultured Acidimicrobiaceae bacterium | reverse complement strand
ACCCCGACACGGGCGAGCCGTTGCCGGATGACGTACTCGCCCAAATGGCAGGGATGTTCAGCGAGGCGTATCAGGGCCAACTCAACCAGCTCGCCGACATGGCCGACACAGTGGCGTGTACTTGACGAGAGACAAGGGTGAAACCTGGGTGGCCTACAACGACGATCTCGCCCGCCTAATGTCAATCTTGGAAGTCAGTGGGGACCGCCTCCTTGCCGGAGGACTCGGCGTCTTCAGCGCTCCACTGCCATGACGTAATCACCGGCCGAGCGCACCGCACCATCCCCCACAGCCAAGAACTCCAGCCACGACCCATGTCACGTTTCGTCGTGTTCGAGGTCTGATCGAGGCGCTACTGGAGGCGGAGGTTTGCGGTATCCAGAGGGGGGGCATGCACCACCGGGACGGCGGACTGACCCAACCGAGCTGCTGGAATCAGCTCAACAGGCGTTACACCGCCCGACCGGTGCGTGCCACACCAGGCCAAATCATTCTCCCCCAGCCGGTTACGTGCGGGGTCTCCGATCGCGGCAGGAATATTCTCAGCGCGTTATGTGTGCGGCCCGTCCCCGGCCGTAGCTGGCGCTAGAACTTGCTTCTCCATACATCCGACCAAGAAGGTCGGATCATCCGGCGAAAATCCCGGCGTGGATATACAGAACAGGACGTCCATTCCGGATCTCGAGCACGTGCCAGAAGGACCACGTGATGAGGAGCGAGCCACCGGGGCCTCGATAGCCCAGAGTGCCTGTATCGCTAGCGAACATCGTCTCCATCCCGAACGGGAACTCCGGGTCAGAGGTGAGCGCCCTGAACTCTGGCGACGACCAGAGGTCGATCGGCCACTCCCCGACCGCGTCGTGAAGGTCGGAGAGCAGATCACCAAAGGCGACGCCGTCGCCCACGATCGCCACGTCGAGGCGAGAGAGCGGCCTGATCACCACCGTCAGGTCCTCGTCGAAGGGGAGGGTTCGCGACAGCGTAGGGAGGTCGGGATCGATCACCACCCCATCTTCTCCAACCCAGAACTCCTCACACATGTCGGGATGATCGCGACAGCTCAGCCACCTGGCGAGGGTGAGGTCATAGGAGGTCTCGGTCTCGTCGTCCACTTCTATCGCATAGAAACCGTCGGCAGGCCAGCCTTCCTCTGGCCACGGATCAGAAGGGGACGCAGGGACGATGGTCGCGTCGCCGCAGCATCCCGGAATGAGGCCGGGCCACGCCGATGCGGAACGCGCCCAATCGACCGGGTTCGGGTACTCCGCCAACTCGGTGACGACACCGGCGTTAACGAAGAGCCAGAACGGCACAGTGCCGGGCAGCCCGGGAGCGTTAACCGTTGCCGTCCCTCGAGGCGACCAGTCGCCGTAGCGCACCGGATCCGCGCCACCGACGTAGATCAAGCTGTCGGCCCTAACCGGGACGGGACGCACCCGGGACGCGTCGTTGCCAGCGGCCGGTTCCAAACGCCCCGGCCATAGACAGGCAAGATCGAAGTCGACCTGGTCCGTCCCAAAGTCGGTCACCCACCCGAACCAGACGCCGTCCGGGAGCAGATCAGTTCCCGGTGAGCACCCCGAACCGACCGCAGCCGAGCTTCCGAGGGACTGGCCAGGATTCCGGCCCGAGGCAGCGACGGTCCACACCGGAGTAATGGGTGGCGCCGTCGTTGCGGGCGGCACCGTCGTTGTGCGTGGCACCGTCGTCGTGGGTGGCATTGTCGTCGTGGTCGGAGCTACCGGAACCGACGATGTCGTGGTCGCCTCGGCGGAGGTCGTCAGCACGACCGAAAAGGCAAACCTGCCCATGATCGTCTGTTGACCCCGCATTGATCATATGCCGGTCCGACGGTGCGAGACAGAGTCTATCTGGCTGGCCGGCGGAATTGGAGAAAAAATCCAGTTGGTCGACTGGATCGGCGAGGTGGCGGCTCAAGCCGGGCCAGCCACCGCGCCAGTCGGGCACGCGGCCCCACAAAATCGTCGCGATTCCGGCGACTCGGCGATCAACGCCAATTTCACAGGGACCGAATCGGGCGTGTCGAACGGGCAACACCTAGTGGTTTGGGGCCCCTGGCTATATTTCGCCGCGAAGGTCCTAGCTGCGCAGGGTCGCTCGCGCGGATTGCCGGCTATGAGCGGAACCGAGTGCGCGAGATCGCTCCTGGCGGTGAGTGATCTGGGCTGTTGAGCGCTCCTCACGAACGAGTCCTTTCTTGGTCGGAGGTGCCTGTGTGGTCTGCCCAATTCCCGGGGCTCGCTGTGGTGTGGCAGGGTGGCGGAGGCGGTGAGCGTTTGCGCTTTGTTCTGTGGAACTACTGGGCCGTGGTTCTCGTCTAACGGTTGTGGAGGGTGTTGTCGTGGGTGTCGCTGAGTCGGAGGCCGAGATGGTTGCTCGGGCGCGTGCTGGCGATATATCGGCGTTCTCGGAGTTGGTTAGGCGTCACGATCGGGGGCTCCGGTTGTTGGCGTTCCGGTTGTTGGGTGATAGGTCTCGCATGGACGATGCGTTGCAGGAGGCGTATTTGAAGGCGTTTGAGGCGCTGCCTCGGTTTCGTGGGGATGCGGCGGTGGGGACTTGGTTGTATCGCATTTCTTACAACGCGTGTATTGACGTGATTCGTCAAACGCGTGATGAGGAGCCGCTGGAGCGCACTGTCCTGACATCGGGTTCGGGTTTCGAGGATCAGGTTGCGACGCGTGTTGATCTGGCTGCGGCGCTGGCTGCGTTGCCGGTTACGCAGCGTTCTGTCGTGATTCTCGTTGATGGGCTCGGTTTCGATTATGCCGCGGCCGCGGAGACGATCGGTGTTCCGGTCGGGACCGTTCGATCTCGTCTGTCGCGTGGGCGGGTCACCGTGACGCGGATGTTGTCGGAGGGAGTGAGCTGATGAATGAACGTCCTGATCTACCTGAGGAGATTGATCTCGATGGGCTTCCGGTTCCTGAGCATCGAGCTGGGTTTTGGGACGATGTCGAACAGGGATGGCGAGATACCGCTGGTCGGTTCGGTCTCGTCGGGATGGAAGCCGGTGACCGTGACGAACCTACGATGGTTGGTCTACATCAAGACAAGACGCCGCCTCGGAGGTCACCTCTGTTGGTAGCAACGGTTGCTGCGGTTTCGGTTCTTCTGGTCGGCTCGGCTACAGCTCTGCTGATTCGTCCCGCTGGTGAGAGCGAGTCTCAAGCACCGTTGTCTCTCACCGCCGCCCCTACGACCTCGGCAGCAGCAGCAAAGCCCACGACGACCACAACGATCGTGACGACACCAGTGATTGTGCCAACCGCGGCACCTTGGACGTTGGCGCCGTTGACCCTGGACGAAGTGCCACTGGTGCTGGTGGATCAGTGGAAAGCGGCTGGGAACCAGTTGTGGTGTTCAGCGCTGGCCCCGGCGTTCACCCTGCCGGAGGCTGAGGATGCTGTTGCTCGGGCAGCAGATTTCGGGGGTGGATGGGCTGTTGCCTGGGACAAGGCCAGCGGCCCCGGGAGCACAAGCCGAGGCGAGTATTGCGAGGACTGTGGCCGCTCGGCGTTCGGGCTGGCCGGGGTTGGGTTGACGGTGAGGCCGAATACGGCTTCTCGAATGCCGGACGTGTTGGAATGGCCCGATGGGAGCCTGGCCGGCTACACCGGGTTGGGCTTCGAGGTGGACCACCCCAAGCGTTTAGCCGAAATTGTTGTCGAGGGGCAGGGGTGCATCTACCAGGTTTGGTCACATCTCGGTGATGACCACTTAGTGAGGTTGATTGGAAGCCTTCGCTTCGTCGAAGGACTACAAGCCGATCCGGTAACTCTCATCTATGAAGACGAAGACCCGGTGGTGACTCACGGTGGCGAGGCACCGTGGGCAGCAGATCCCGTTCGCACATCGCAGGTGCCCGAGCTTCTGATCCGGGAGTGGGCCGAATCAGGGGTTGAAGCCCCACTTGTGACAATCATGGACCTGGGTGCCCAACTGGAAGGGGCGCGAATCCGCACCGCGAATCTCGACCAGTGGGGTGTGGCGTGGGACCTGCGGAGCGGTCCCGGTCACGACGGTCTAAACCAGCCGTGCGCCGACTGTGGCCGCGGCGCCGTCCTCCTCGGAGGAGGTGCGCTCCCATCTAGGCTTGAACTGGGTCCCTCCCTCGGCATACCGAGGTATGCCTTCCGCATTGAATGGGATGATGGAAGCTACGCCGTCTACGAGTGGCAATCGAAGGGCTGGCGCTTGCCCAGAGACCGCGTGCTCATTCTCGACCCCGTTTCAGGCGAAAAGGTCGAACGCAGGCTCGAAGCCTATGTCGTCATTCCCGAACGCGAGGTCTTTGTCTCCATCGCGACGCACTACGGCGAGAGACACCTGCTGCACCTCATCAACAATCTCCGATTCGTTGAAGACACGTAGACAACCCGGCATCAGGTCCGCCGCTGACAGCGCATAACGAGGCACCACTGCGCTCACCTGCCTCCCGTCGCCCGCAACACTGAGCGTGATCGAGTCGAGCCTCGAAAGACCTGGGATCAGGGCAAAGGAATGGCCCAGCACACCCAGTCCACTATCGACACTGAGCGCGGGCCAATCGGGTGCTGATTAGCCCTTCGTGGTTACCAACCCGCCGCCCATGCGGGTTACTGCGTGGACGTGGAGCTTGGGTGCATCTTCGGGTAGGTCTTCGAGCGGAGTCACCTTGGCGTCGAATCCACCTGCGAGCGACTTCTTGTCCACGTCGACGGCCCAGTCATTCGGAACGATGACCTGAATGCCGCCCATCGTTGTCTTGAGGTCCAATCGGGCGCCGCCCGAGTCGAGGGTTGCGTCTCTCAAGTCGATCTCGATCCCGCCCATGGACGTGATGGCGGAGCCCGACTTCAGGTCCCGGGCATGGCTTTCGAACTTCTTACCCCCCATGATGGCGGCAACTTGGAATTCGTCGCTGGCCTCGTCGCCTTTGGTCATCTTCTTTGCGATCATCTGGCCCACGATCCATCCCACCACCTGGGCGACCACGATCCACATGATTACCTGTTTCAGTTTGCGACCCATGGTCTCTCCTCCATCGATAGACCTGATTGTCACAGTACGCCCCCGAGAAAGGCTGTGCGGAAGGACATTTCGCGTTCCTCCATCAGCCGGCGACCGGGTTTGTCCATCGCGGATTGATATCGCCCAGATCACCAAATCGGGCGCCATAACAAGCGTTTCTGGGAGTGCTCTGTATCCTCACCTCTGGCTCGGGTTCTAGTTACTCGCTAGCTGAGGTCGGCTCACTGGAGCCGACGTCTAGCTATCATGAGAGTATGAGTATCAGGGCGTTCATCCGGAGGTTGTTCCGGCCGTCGCCGTCGGACAGGCGTCCGGTCCGTCATGCTGGCCACGAGCTGGCCGACCATGTGCGGGAGACAATTGGCCCCCTCGCCGGCGGAGGAGAAGGCGGGCGCCTCACGGGCCATTCGGTGTATCGCATGCTTGAGGACGAGAGCGCGAGCGACCGTCCAGGCCCGAGCGAACCTTCCTAGTCGCAAAGGGCAATCGTTCGCGTCGCAGAGCTGACGCACCCAAGTAGAGGCGCGCCCAGATCGCCAAATCCGGCGCACAAACGCCCATTCCGTCGAGTGCGCGGTATCGGCACGTCGTGTGCTAGCGATGGCTGATGGCGGCGACACCGGGAAGGTCGGTGAAGGCCGTCTGATCGGCGGTCACGATTGTCCGGTCGGTGGCTCGGGCGGTTGCAGCGATCAGCAGGTCGTGAGCGCCGCGTGGGCGGCCCTGGCCGCGAACGGCGATGAGGAGCTCAGCGTGTTCGACCGCCACTTTGCGGTCGTAGGCGATGATGGGGAGCGACTCGAGGATCCCATCGACGTAGGCCTGGCGGGCATCCCGTCGCTTGCCAGAAGCGAGCCTGACTCCGACGAGCAGCTCTGCGATGGTGACGGCCGCGATGGCCACGTCGTCGTCGTCATCGATTGCTTGGTCGAGGTCGACGCCGCCACGCTCGGCATCGATCAGGAATGTGGTGTCGAGGAGGAGCAGACTCATGCCCGGTCTTCGATCTCCACCAGTTCTCGGAGTTCAGTCAGTTCCTTCGACCACGCCGCATCGGGCCGGTGCCGCCGCAGGAGCGACTTGACATCCGCGCCGCGTCCGCCGGATACCGGTTCGAGGTGCGCGACCGCCTTGCCGCGGCGAACGATTGTGTAGTGCTCTCCGCGGTGTTCGACACCGTCGAGTAGATCAGCGAAGTGACGAGCCGCGTCGGTGGCAGTGATATCTGGCATGCGATCAGATTATCAGATTCAAGCTCTCGCGTGAACACCACTGTCACGCAGATCACCGCATCAGGCGCACGAACGCACATTCCATCGAGCGCGCGCTATCGGCACTCACGTCGGCGCTCGGTTTGTGGGGTGCGCCTGGATCACGTTGTGTGGTGGGTCAGGGCATCGCGGTCGGCTGGATCCCGTTCTGCTCAACCTGCGGTGGTTGAGGTTCGAGGTGTTTGGTCATCGTGCCGAGTTGGACAGGGAGTGCGGTGTGGAAGGTGAGATCCCGCACATAGGTGAGGTCGCCCCATAGGAGCTGGTGGCCTTTGAGCCGGCGAACCGGTCGCACCCGGCGGAGCCAGCGTTGCTGTTCCGTGGGGGTGGCTGGCCGTCGTGGCCCCGCTGTTCCAGTGAGCCGGAGGGCGGGAGTAGCGGTGGAGCGGCCTCGGGTCAGGGAGGCCAGCCAGATGCTCTTGCCGGTGTCGACCGCCATCACACATACCCGTGGGTCACGGTCGAGGTTATGGCTGAGCTCGGAGCTGAAGATATCGAAGAAGATGCCCCGTCCGGTTCGTTGAGCAGGATAGAGCCGATCGGTGTGAGGTGGGGCGCGCCGTCCTCGCCGACGGTGGCGATGGCGTAGTGGAACGATGATCGGCCGGGAAGCTCAGTCGTAGAAGTCGTTGCGGAAGGCGGGGCGGCACCACCGGTACACGCAGCCGCCAACAGCGACAGAACCGCCAGCGCTTCCGTTCGTCTCCTCATGAAACTGGAACGACACCAGCGCCACTCAGATTCCGGTTGCCCATCGCACACCACTTCCGAAGGGTCACCCTCAGCGCACCCCGCACCGATCGCCAAATCCCGATCGAGAACGAGCACTCCGCCGAACCACTCCTAGTGGAACGTCGCGCTCGGGGTTGTCCGGAACCCCTTCCCTCCACTCGCGCAACCAGGTATGCTGGCATACCATGAAGCGAACAACGGTCAAGCTGCCCGATGAACTCGATGCCAAGCTCCGCCACGAGGCTGAACGGCGTGGAATCACCATCTCCGAGCTGACTCGCGAAGCAATCGAGGATCACCTCGGCGGTCACCACCGTCGTCTTCGAGCTGCAAGCGCCGGCCGCAGCGGACGCGACGACATCTCCGAGCGCATCGAGGAGATCCTCGCAGCCGAGGTGACGCGATAACCCTCCTCGTCGACGCAGGGCCGCTGTATGCCTACGTCGACGCCGACGACCGCCACCACGCCGAATCGCTCGAGCTACTGCTGCAGCATCCCGGTCCATTGATCGTTCCCGTGCTCGTGATCACCGAGGTGGCCTACCTCATCGGAACACGGCTTGGCGTCGACGCCGAAGTCCGCTTCCTGGGTGACCTCGCGGCGGGTGAGTTCGCCATCGAGGCAGTCATGGCAAGTGACTGGCTCCGCATCGCCGAACTCGTGAGTCGGTATCGGGACCTGCCGCTGGGGACCGTCGACGGTTCAGTCGTAGCAGCAGCCGAACGGCTCCGAATCACCAGGATCGCTACGCTCGACCGTCGGCACTTCTCCATCGTTCGCCCCACCCACACCGACGCATTCGAACTCGTACCTTGAGATCTGCACCACGCCGATCACCTGATCCCGGACAGGAACGCTCACCTCGCCAGACAGCGCCGGGCATCACTTCCAGGAGCGGCATAGGACTAACAGATATGCACGCGATCTTGGGGACCCTGGGTGATGGTGTTGGGGTGAATCCGGGTCGCTGGGGGACTCTGGGGTCCGGTCCTCCACGTATTGACCGCCGATGGTACTCCTTGGGGCTTTCGGCTCTGGCTGGGCTACGCGCCGCTGCTAACAATGGCGCGGCAACCAAAGTGCCTGGACAACGTCTTGACAACAGTGGAGCATGACAGATCCGGCCAGCGCATCCTCGCGGCCGCAGCGACGGCTCTTGCCCTTGTTGCGGCTGCCTGCTCGAGCGCCGACAGTGCCGCGGAATCGACGACGCCGGCGCCGTCAACAGTCGTTGCCGAGTCCAATGACCTAGGCGCCGGCTTCGACGAGCTCATCGCCGAGGTCGATGACCTGGTCGCGATGGTGCCCGGTTCCGGTCCCGGGCCCCAGGCCGAGGCTCTAGTGAAGGACTTTGGCGATGATGCCATACCCGGCACGGCCGATCATATGGCGAGGGTGGCCACCGTCGGCGGATTCGTGAACATCATCGCCTATCAACAGCGGATGGTTGATGTCGGCCCAGTCGGCGGGGAGCTCTTGTTCTGCATTGGCGAGTTCGGCCCGAGTGGAGGCGGCGCCAGCTGCGACCTCGAACCCCCACGCCTACCTCAGGCAGACTCTTGGTCCACGATGGATGGTCCGGGGGCCAGCCGCAATTCGATAACAGCGTTCGGCGGCGATGATGCAGTGTTTGCCATACTCGTCACCGACAACAATGCCCGCATCGGCATCATCACCGCCAGAGGTTGGGCGTATGCGGATTGGCCATCCACGTGGGGCCTCCCGGGCACTATCACGTTCTACGACAGCAACGCCAACCCCGGGTTCAGCTCCCGCTACGACCCCCGTTGACGGCGCCACACGCTCCCGGACGTTCTCAGTGATCTTTTGTTCGCTCGTCGAGCGGGAGAGCGCCGAACGCGCCCCGATCACCAGATCCCGATCACGAACGAGCACCCCCGGATGCGCGCGATCGGCACGTCGAGGGGCGGTTACTCCCTGCCGGACCGGGGGCGGGTCTGAAAAAGCCCTATACCGGGTGCCAGCTCAGGCGATGCGCCCCTCTACCTCCATCGGCCCCCTGGCGGGCGCTTCGCAGGGACCCAGCTCGGGACGTTCGGCTTTCGGCAGGACCTCAGCGTCGGGGTCGACAGGCCTCACCCAAACCACCCTCGTCTCCCCTCCGCTCCGGGGAGACGCATCGCGCGAAGCGCTTGTTGGCACTGCCGCTCACGCCTTTTCCCAGGTTGGGAAGCTGGGAGGAGCTAGGTCGTCGATGGTGCGGCCCTCTCGATCGACGGTGGCCATTCCCGACCACATCGTTGCGGCGACTCGCTGCACCCGGGCGTTGACCTCTTCGGCCCGATCGCCGAGGCCGACTACCCGCCCGCCGTCGACCACGGTTCGTCCGTTGATGATCACCGTCTCGACGTCCTCGGTCTCAGCGCTGAAGACGATGTTCTGAATCGGGTCGCGCACTGGCGTCATGTTGAACGAGGTCCCGGAGAAGATCACGAGGTCGGCCTTGGCGCCGGCTGCAATCCGGCCCAGGTCGGTTCGTTCCAGCGCAGCCGCCCCTCCCAGGGTGGCGGCATTGAACACGTCCGCGGCGGTGGTGGCTCGGGGGTTGCCGCCCTCCATCATCCGGGAGTAGATCGCGGCGAGCCGCATCGCCTGGATCATGTTCTGCGGTGAGGTGTCGGTCCCCAGAGTCATGTTGATGCCGGCCCGCTTGTAGCGATCAAAGGTGTCCAACCCCATGCCGTCGCGTCCGAACACCCACGGGGCGTGCCCCACCGAGGCACCGGACTCGGCGATGATCGTGATGTCGTCCTCTGGGCTATCCGTCCACCGGGTGCCCCCTAGAAAGATGGCGTGGCCCAGGATCACGGTCTCGTCGAGGAACCCGATGTCACGCAACCAGGCCACCGGGGTGGTCCCGACCCGCTCCACCATGTTCGTGATCTCCCACGGGGCCTGGGCGACGTGGATGGTGATCGGAACCCCGAGCCGGGCGGCATGCTCCCGGGTCTTCAGCAGGAGCTCCTCGGTGCAGGTGTCGGCCTGGGCGGGAGCCAGCAGACCGCGCAGCAGGCCGTCGCATGTGCCGTCGTGGGTTTCGATCTCTTCAGCGATCTCTTCGAGACGGTCGAGACCACGCTGCTCGGTCCAGTCGTAGGCGACGGTTCGCCCGTCGGGTGAATACCAGGCCGCCGAGTTGTAGAGCGGGGCGTAGTAGATCCGGTTCCCGTACCTCTGAACCAGCTCGGGCAAGTTGCCCAGCCCACCTCCCATTTCGATGCAGGTGGTGGCCCCACTGCGCAGGACCTCGGCAAAGGAATACTCGAGGCAGGCGGCGTCGGCGTCCGGTCCCAGCAACTCATGGCGGGGCATGAGGTAGTCGATCAGTGTGTCGTAGCCGAGCTCCGGTGGTCCGCCGCCTTCGACGAACGAACGGTCCAGCGGCGATCCCGCCATGTGGATGTGGGTGTTGATGAAGCCGGGGGTGACCACCTTGCCGGACGCATCGATCTCGGCATCCACCCCACCCTCGAATCGCTCGCCGACGTAGACGACGTCCTCTCCCCGGATCACTACCTCGCCGTCCCGCAGATGACGATGCTGATCGCCGTCGAACGCGATGATGTGTGAAGCGCGAATGCGGGTGGTTCGACCGGTCATTGGAATCCTCTCAGTTGTTCCCGGCGCCACCACCGCCGACTCAAGCCGGGGCCTCATCCCAGGCGAAGTGGCAGGCGGCGCGTTCGATCTCCGACGGACCGGTGAGATCGGGCTCGGTCTGCTCGCAGATCTCGGCCGCCAGCGGGCAGCGGGGCCGGAACCGGCATCCGGATGGCAGGTCGAGGGCGCTGGGAGGTTCACCCTTGAGGGCGGACTCACCGGGCTTCTTCTTCACGCCGAACTTCGGAGCGGCCGCCATCAGCGCCTTGGTATACGGATGGCGGGGGTTGTCAAAGAGCTCGGCGGTTGGGCGATCCTCGACCGCTCGGCCCAGGTACATGACGACCACCCGGTCGCTCACGTAGCGCACCACGGCCAGGTCGTGCGAGATGAACATCAGGGTCAGGCCGAGATTCTCCCTGAGTGAGTTGAGCAGATTGAGTACCGGGGCCTGGACCGACACGTCCAGGGCGGCCACGGCCTCATCGGCGATCAGGACCTCCGGCTCGAGTGCCAGCGCCCGGGCGATCCCGATTCGTTGGCGCTGCCCGCCGGAGAGGCGGCGGGGGAGTGCTGTGAGCAGGGATGGGGGTAATTCGACGAGTTCCAGCAGCTCGGCGCACCGATCCGGGATCTTCTCGCGGGGGACGATCTCGTGGACTCGCAGGAGCTCGGAGAGCATCTTCTCGACGGTCAGCGACGGGTTGAGCGATGAGCTCGGGTCCTGGAAGACCATCTGAATGCGGCGCATCGTGGCTCGATCCCGCTTGCCGGCGAGGTCCACGCCGTCGAGGTGGATCGATCCCGACGCCACCGGAACCAGACCCGTGATGGCTTTGGCCAGCGTCGACTTGCCGCAGCCCGATTCCCCGACGATGCCGATCGACTCGCCCCGGTCGGCCTCAAAGGAGATTCCATCGACCGCCGTAAGGATCGGCGGGGGGTCGCCCTTGAGGCGCGCCGCGATGGTCGATCCGACCTTGAACGTCACCGTCACGTCCTTGATTTCGAGGAAATCGCTCATTGCCCCAACCCCTCGATGAGTTCGGGATGGATACAGGCGGTGGTACGGCCCGGAGCGACGTCCGCCAAGTGGTGATCTGCCGACGTGCAGTCCTCCTGGGCGTAATCGCAGCGCGGGGCGAACCGGCACCCCGGCGGGAAGTCCCGCGGGTCCGGCGGCCGGCCCTCGATGCCGATCAGCTTGTCCGTGGTCGCCCCGAACGACGGCACCGAGGTCATCAGCGCCTCGGTGTAGGGGTGCTGCGGGTCGGCGAACACCTCATCGACCGGACCGGTCTCGACGATCCGCCCGGCGTACATGATCGCCAGCCGGTCGCAGATCTCACCGAGGACGGCAAGGTCGTGGCTGACGAAGATGATCGCCATGTTGAGGCGGGTGCGCAGCTCCTGGAGTAGCCCGAGGATCTGATCCTGGATCGACACATCGAGCGCCGTGGTGGGCTCGTCGCAGAGCAGCAACTGCGGTTCCACCGACAGCGCGGTGGCGATCATCACCCGCTGGCGGAGCCCGCCTGATAGCTGGTGGGGCCACATACGGGCCCGCCGCTCCGGAGTCGGGATCCCGACGAGGCGCATCAGCTCGATCGCCCGCTCCTCGGCTTCCTTCTTGCCCATGCCTTTGTGGAGCTTGGGCCCTTCGGCGATGAGGTCGCCCACCCGCATCGTCGGATTGAGGGCGGTCATCGGCTCCTGGAAGATGATCGAGATCCCGTGCCCGTGCACGTCGGCCGGGGCGTATGGAATCGGGGCTTCCCGGTCCAGCGCGAAGCGTAGTTCGCCCCCGACCGTGGCATTGGGCGGAAGCAACCCGATGATCGACTTCAGGCTCAGGCTCTTACCGGATCCCGACTCGCCGGCGATCCCAAGTGCCACGCCGCGCTCGAGGGTGAGCGAGACACCGTCGACCGGGGTGACCTGGCGCCCGTGCACGTCAAAGGTGACCCGGAGATCGGTGACTTCGAGCAGGTTGCCGCTCATCCTCGCAGCGCCTCTTCGAAGCCTTCAGCGATGAGCGACAGCCCCAGACCCAGTCCGACGATGGCGAGACCGGGAACGGTGGCGAACCACCAGTTGGTCGTGATGAATGGCTGCCCGTCGGCGATCATCGCCCCCCACTCTGCCGTCGGCGGCGGGATGCCGAGACCCAGGAAGGAGAACGACGCCAGCGCCAGGGTGGCGAAGACGATGTCGCTGGGGAGGTAGACGATCGTCTGGCTGATGACGTTCGGGAACACATGCACTCGCAGGATCCGCAGGTTGCGCAGGCCGGCGACGCGGGCGGCGTGGACGTAGTCGAGATCGCGGACCCGCAACACCTCGCCGCGGATGATCCTGGCGTAGACGACCCAGGCAAGAACGGTGAAGGCGATGATTATCGAGCGGGCGCCCTGGCCCAGCGCGAAGACCAGGACGATCACCAGGATGTAGGCGGGGAAGGCCTGCACTACGTCGGCGGTCCGCATGATGACGGTGTCCACCCACCGACCGTAGAAGCCTGCCAGGGCACCAAGGATGGTGCCGGCGATGGCCGGCAGGAACGCTCCCAGGAACCCGATCGGGAGATCGACCCGGGCCGCGTACAGCAGTCTCGAGAAGATGTCGCGCCCCAGTTGATCGGTCCCCAGCAGGTGATCGGCGCTCGGGGAGGCGAGGCTGTTGGCCGGGTCGATCATCAGCGGATCGTACGGTGCAATGACCGGCGCCAGCAGTGCAACCAGGACGTAGGTGGCGACGATGCCGACGCCGACCCACACCTTCTTCGGCATCCGCCTCCAGAGACCGCGTTCCCCGATCGGGACCTCGAGTGGCTCGATCGTAGGGGGGACTCCTTCGTACGCGGCGGAGGGGGGTGTGGTCATTTGCCCTGCACCGACGGCAAATCACGACCGCGCGCCGCGATCACCAGGCCCTGGCCCAGGCCCGGGAGCGCAAAGGTGGTCTCGATCACCACTGCGCCGAAGAGCAGGAATCCGGCCTCGATCGCGATCAGCGTGATGCCGGGCCCCGCCGCGTTGCGCAGCACGAAGCGGCGCACGAGGCGGCTGCCGGCGACGCCGATGGATCGGCCGGTTGAGATGTAGTCCGATTCGAGCACCGAGATCATC
This sequence comes from uncultured Acidimicrobiaceae bacterium, assembly GCA_947258635.1. GTDB lineage: Bacteria > Actinomycetota > Acidimicrobiia > Spongiisociales > UBA5794 > JAHEJX01. Next base: position 5,399 of record CAMYJM010000040.1, on the reverse strand, counting down.
TCGGCCCGCAGGCCGCGGATGATGAAGGGGGAGGAGGCAATTGCCAGGGTCAGTGCCGGCAGGAAGATGTGGTGAGCCTTCTCTCCGAACGTCTCGCCAAAGCCACCGGATGGGAACCAGCCTGTGGTGTTGGCCACCAGCAATAGCAGTATGACGCCCGTCCAGAACGCCGGCATGCTCATCCCGACCAAGCCCAGGCCGCGAATGATGTGATCGATCGGCCGGTCCTTGCGTAAGGCCGAGATCACCCCCAATGGAACGCTGATCAGCACGACGAGAAGGAGCCCGGCGCCCATCAGCCAGATCGTGACCCCGATGCGGTCGCCGATGATCGACGCCACCGGCTTGCGGGACTTGTAGGAGAAGCCGAGATCACCTTGCACAACGTTGCCGACGTAGCGGCCGTACTGCTCGAGAACCGAGTCGTTCAGGCCGAGGCTCTCGCGAACCTCTTCGAGATCCTCCTCGGAGGCGCGGAGACCGGCGATCTGGCGGGCCGGGTCGCCGGGGGTGACTTGGAGCACCATGAAGACCACCAACACAATGCCGAACAGCATCGGAATGACCTGCAGCAGTCGTTTGGCGACGAAGCCGAAGCGACCCACCTCGTCGTTCCCCTCTCATCAGGGGTTGGGGCACCGGGTTGCCCCGGTGCCCCAACGGTCGGTTTTGCTAGCCGCCGAGGGCGATCGTGTCGGAGTAGTAGAGGCCCCACGGTGCCGACTCGAACCCGGTCAGGTCCTGGCTCACTGCATGGGTGTAGGAGCCCTCGGCAATGCCGATGGCATGCGCCTCGGTGAACGAAAGATCCTGGACCTCGGTGGAGAGCGCCTGCATCTCTTCGTCGGTCGTGGCCTCCGCAAAGACGAAGTACAGGCCCCAGAGGGTGTCAGTTTCCCATCCGGAGAACAGCCATTCGGTGGCGGCGATCCAAATGAACGGGTCGGAGATGGTGGGCGAGATTGCACCGTAGTTCCAGATCGTCATGTCGGCATCGACGGTGAATGCCCGGTCCAGAAAGGCCCCGGTCTCCAGCGGGCCCAGGGTGACGGTGATGCCGATCTCGGCCAGGTTGGCCTGAAGCACCTGAGCGATCAGCACGTCACCGGCGTTGCCGGAGTCGAAGATCAACTCCGCCTCGACGCCGTCGGGATACGCCGACTGCGCCAGGAAGTCCCGAGCCATGTCCAGATCACGCCGGAAGTACGGCTCGGTCGGTGGGGCCCAGTTCCAGATGTTGGGGGACAACACCCCGCTGGGAGGACCGTAGTGTCCGCCGAGGCCGGCCGAGACGGCGTCGTAGTCGACCGCGTAGGCCACCGCTTTGCGCAGGTTCTGATCGTCGAACGGTGGGCGCAGCACGTTCATCGCCAGGTGCTCGAGCGAGTGGATCGGGGCGACGTAGATGTCGACCGGGTCGTACTGCGAGGTCACCGTCGGTGCGATGTACTCGATGATCTGGATGTCGCCGGCCTCGAACAGGATCTGGTTCTCGGCCAGGTCCGTGATGACCTCCAGAACCACTTCGTCGACGTAGGGACGGCCCTCGCGGTGGTAGTTCGGGTTCTTCTCGAGGACGATGCGCCCGCCGATCGACCACTCGTCGACGGTGAAGGCTCCGGCGCCGATCGGGTTGTTGTAGTACTCGTCGGCGGTCATCCCGGCGAAGTCCTTGGGATGGATGCCCGAGATCGACGAGGCGAGCACCGGCAGGATCGTGTTGTCGGCGTAGGCGAGTTCCACGACGATCTCGCGGCCTTCGCCGGTCACGCTGACGATGGAATCCCAGGAGCCGGCGAAGTTGACGCCCTCGTTCCACACACCGAGGGAGAACTCGACGTCTTCAGCGGTGACCGGGTCGCCGTTGCTGAAGGCAGCACCTTCCCACAGGGTAAACGTGATCGACGGCACTTCGGGGTCGTAGACCCAGGTCTCGGCGAGCCCGGGCTCGATGCTCTCGCCATCTGCGGCGAAGCGGAGCAGCGGCTCGATCACGGCCTGGTGGGTGTTGTAGCTGACGTACGCTGCCGCCGAGTCGAGCACCCATCCGTCGAACGATTCGAACCGGCTCACATTCAGGGTGCCGCCGCTTGCGGCGGGCGCTGTCGTTGGCGACGCCGATGTTGTCTCGGTGCCTGATGGCTGCGTCGTGGCCGGGGCGGTTGTTTAAGTTCCCGATGGTTGTGTCGTCGTTGTTGTGGTGCCGCTATCGCCACATGCCGCGGCAACCAACGCCAGCGCCGCGACGAGTGCGATTGCCCTCGTGAGTTTCATTGCCGGACCTCCAGCTTGTCGAGTCCTTCACGTCCGCTATTCATCAGCCTAGCGATCGATAGGCTAGGATAACACTCGGCATCTCGTCTTGCCGATTATCGACAGTCTGGCGAAGGAGCGCTTGGTGGACCAGCAGGAGATCGCACCGGGCCAGAGCCGAAAGCGCCGGGGTGGTCGGTAACGACACCGATCACCCCGGAGATACGCCTGTCGGGGTTCCGGTCCGCCTCAGCCGAGGGCGTGCTTGTCCACGAACTCGGCGAGGATCCCGTCGAGGTCGGGCTGGCCGATCTCCTGGAGGTCGTAGAAGACCCGGGTGCTGGGCTTGTCGATCTTGACGATCCGGGCCAGGTCGATTGGAGTTCCGATGACGACGGCGTCGCAATCGGTGGCGTTGATCGTTGCCTCGAGGTCCTTGAGCTGCTCCTCGCCGTACCCCATGGCCGGGAGGATCGTCCCGATGTCCGGGTAGATCTCGAAGGTTTCCTGCAACTTGCCGACCAGATAGGGCCGGGGGTCGACGAACTCGGTGGCGCCGTACTTGGCGGCGGCGACGACTCCGGCCCCGATCTTCATACCGCCGTGGGTGAGGGTGGGCCCATCTTCGACCGCCAGAACCCGCTTGCCGTCGACAACCGAGGGATCCTCGAGGCGGAGCGTGGAAGCCGCGTCCACCACCTTGGCCGTGGGGTTGGTCTTGGCGATGTTGGCTCGGACGGTCTCGATCCCCTCGAGGTCGGCCGAGTCGATCTTGTTGATCACTACGACGTCGGCGGTGCGGAGATTCACCTCGCCCGGGTAGTAGCCCAACTCATGGCCGGGACGATGCGGGTCGACAACGGTGATGGCGAGGTCGGCGTTGTAGAACGAGAAGTCGTTGTTGCCACCGTCCCACACGATGGCGTCACAGCCGTCGGGATCTTCCTCGGCAGCCCGGATGATCGCCTCATAGTCGACGCCGGCGTAGATCACATTGCCGCGCACGATGTGCGGCTCGTACTCCTCCATCTCCTCGATGGTGCAATCGTGCTTTTCGAGATCGGCGATCTCGGCGAAGCGCTGCACCCTCTGGGCGGCCAGGTCGCCGTAGGGCATCGGATGGCGGATAGCGACGACTTTGAGCCCCTTGGCCATCAGCTTCTCGACGACTGCCCGCGAGGTCTGCGACTTGCCGGCTCCGGTGCGTACCGCGCAGACCGAGACCACCGGCTTGGTGCTCTTGATCTGGGTATCGGCGGGGCCCAATAGCGTGAAGGAAGCGCCGGCGGCCTGGACGATCGCCGAGACCCCCATGACGTGCTGGTACGAGATGTCGCTGTAGGAGAAGGCGCACTCGTCGGCGCCCAGCTCGGCGATGAGGCGCGGCAGCTCTTCTTCCGCATAGATCGGGATGCCGTCCGGGTAGAGCGGTCCCGCCAGCTCGGCCGGGTAGGTGCGATCCTCGATGCCGGGGATCTGCTCGGCCGTGAACGCCACCACCTCAACGCTCTCATCCTCGCGGTAGCGGGTGTTGAAGTTGTGGAAGTCGCGTCCGGCGGCTCCGATGATGATTACCTTGCGCTTTGCCATCTGGGTCTCCGTTGTTGTTTCGATCTCGTTCTGTGCGGTTTCTCGGCCGGGTCTAATAGCCCGGTATCTGCTTGGGGAAGTAGTCCTGCATCGTTCCCTCGCGGTACACATCTGCGGTGGCACAGTGCAGTCCTCCGCCGAATGGGCCGACGGCCCAGAAGGGCACCGGGATGACCTCGAATCCGAGCTGCGAGAACTGTTCCTGCTGCGCAACTTCCTGTTCCTCGACGAAGATCGTGTGGTCGTCGAGGAGCAGCGTGTTCATCGAGAGCCAGACGCTGCAGAAGCAGAGCGGCGGCTTCTTGTCGAGGGCGGGCTCGGCGCACGGGACGATCTCCCAGTCGTTTAGGGCAAAGAGGTCCTTCATCTCCTCGGTCAGCGGAACCCGCTGCCGGTTGCTCAGCGCCAGCCCTGGCCGCAGCGGGATGAAGGTGGCATCGATGTGCATTGGGTGGCCCTCATAGAACAGCACCTCATGAACCCGATGGTCGGGGAAGTGGCGGCGGAGCCAGTCGATGCCCGCTCCGTTGGTGGTCGTGGAGCGTTGGACGAAGAGGTCCTTGCCGAACCGGCCGACGTCGGCGGCATCGAAGAGCGGCTCCTCTTCGGTGAGATTCCACTGCTTGTTCTTGGTGAACTTCTCGATCTGCTCCTCGTCGGAGAACGACTCGGCCCATTCCCAGAACTCGATGCCCTCGACGTAGGACTTGTCGCTGAGCCGCGGCTTGGGGGCGGCTTCCCAGCGGAAATGGGGATCCTCCTTGAAGTACCGCTGCAGTAGCGGGCGGTAGGCGAGGTATTCGAACCAGCGGCTGCGGGCCGACATGGTGGCCTCGATGATCTCGTTGCCGACGGTGAGCAGCACGTCGCGCGGCGGCATCACTCCGAACATGGAGTCCTGCTTCCAGTCGGGGGTGGATACCGCCTGGCTGAAGTCGAGAACGTCGGGGCGGTCGACGGTGACTCCGTGGCTCTCGAGCAGGGCGGCGAAATTGTCCAGCTGCTCGTTGGCGGCATCCTCCATCTCCTGGGGGAGGCGACCGTAGGTGCCGAGGGGGAAGCCGTACTCGGGCCAGTCCCGCACGACTGCCGGCTCGGGCGCCTGCACCATGGTGCCGTCGGCGCGACCGACTATGACGTGCTTGAGCGGATCCCACTCATTCCACGAGTTGACGATTGTTGCCACGACGTCTCCTCTTCTGAGTCGTTGATATCGGTCTTCGAACGGCCGTTGCCATACTACCTATCGATCGATAGGTAGGCAAGAAAGGCCTGATGATTTATTGTCTCGGCTCTGGTCGCGGCGTTCGCTCGCCGACATGGTTTGCCATCGGACGCGATCGCCAACCGACAGAAGCCGGACAGCCGCGGTTGGTGGCTAGCCTGCGTCCCTCATGGCATTCGATGTGGCGAAGCTCGCCGACACCACTTTGATCGATTCCGACGGTGAGCCTCACCGGCTGGGCGATCTGTGGCAGGAGCGGCCGGCCGTGCTGCTGTTTCTGCGGCACTTCGGCTGACTGACCTGTCGGGAGCGGGCCGGTCAGGTCCGCGAC
>CAMYJM010000039.1 GCA_947258635.1 uncultured Acidimicrobiaceae bacterium | reverse complement strand
GGTGTAGTTGGTCCCCTGATGCGTGTACGGCTCCCCCGACCAGAGCCCGGCGACGATCGCCAGCGCCTCGTCCAACATCACCGCCCGGGCCCGGTCGTCCAGCTCCTCTCCGAACGCGGAGAGCTCGCGCCCGCTGCGGTCGAGCCCCAGCCCCGCCCCCAGAATGAAGCGACCGTTGCTGAGCTGGTCGAGAGCGGTTCCCTGGCGAGCCACCATCTGCGGACGGCGCCGCGCCAGCGGTGTGACCATCGGGCCGAGCATGGCGCTCTCAGTCGCTGTTGCCATCGCCGCCAGGCCGATCCAGGGGTCGCCGGCGTGGGTGACGGGATCCCGGTACATGATGTGATCCCACACGAAGACGCCGTCCCAACCGGCGCCTTCGGCCACCGCAGCCAGCTCGGCCATTCGTCGCGGGTCGGCCAGCTCACCGAATGGCGGGAAATCGAAGCCGAATCGAAGAGTCACCCGGCGGACTATATCGGGCGGCGCAGTAGCCACCGGATCACCAACGTTGCCCGACGGCATGCACGAGACAGAGCAAGACCTGGCCGCGCTCCAGCGCCTCCTCGATGACAGCTACCCAGCTGCCGGTCCCGGCTGAAGAGCTCGGGGTCACCGTCCACGGAACGGCCGAGATTCTCGACGTCTCCGGCGACGAGCACGAGGGATTTCGCGCCAACTGCACGGGGATCTAGGGCGAAACCTGGACCAGCTGGCTCGACTCGGCGTCGTATGCGCGAATCAACGCGGCTCGGATGTTCACGTTCCACCTGGATCCGCGGGCCTGAGCCGGGTCTGGCGGGACTTCCGCACACTCGTGGCGGTCAGGGCCACGAAGAAGATCACGACCGGGGTGATCGCAACCGTCGCCGAGCCGGATGTGTCGGCGTAGAAGCTCACGATCAGCCCGATGACCACGCTGGCGATACCGATCAGAGCGCTCGTCATCATCATCACCGGCACCCGCCGCACCAGGAGGGCCGCCGTGGCCGGCGGGCCCACCAGCAGCCCAAACACGAGCAGCGTCCCGATGGTTTGCGAGGAGCCGACGATCGCCAGGGTGATCAGCACGAGTAGCGCCGTATGCGCTCCGGCCGGCCGCAACCCGAGCAGCCTCGCCTTCTGCTCATTGAACGCCAGCACCAGGAACGGTCGATATAGCAGCGCGGAGCCGACGACGACGAGGGCGGCCACGACACCGGCCGCGATCAGATCGGATGTGGTCAACCCGAGAGCGTCCCCAAACAAGATCGACGTCAGGCTCCCGCTGAATGATGGCGTCCGCGAGACCCGGATCACGCCCAACGCCAGCATCCCCACGAAGAGCAGGCCGATCCCGGTGTCCTCCGCGAAGGATGTCTGCCGGTGGACCAGGTTGACACCGCCGATCATCACAACGGCGGCGAGGGCGGCGCCGATCAGGACATTGAAGTCGAACAGCACCGCAAGGGCGATGCCGGGAATGACCCCGTGTACCAGAGCGTCACCGAGGAACGTCATCCCCCTGATGATCACCCATGTGCCGATGACGGCGAGCGCCACGGCGGCGAGAGCGCCACCGAGCAGCGCCCGCTGTTGAAAGGCCAGTTCGAATGGTTCTACGAGCAATTGCACGATCAGAACGTATCAGCTCAGAGCCGCCGCGATGCGGCGGGCATTCGTCACCAACATGCCGAGCAGCGTCTCGGCCCCCGAACCGGGCTCCCCGAGCGACCCGGTGTAGATCTCGACGACGGCAATCCCGCCACCGGCCTCGGCCGCGACCGACTCGGCGAGCACGGTCGATTCTGTCGACTCGGTGAAGATAGCCGGGACTCCCCTGTCGATCATCACCTCGACGAGTGCCGCCATGTGAGCGGCGCTGGGAGCGGCCAAGCTGGACCCGCCGCCGATCACGACACCGACTATCTCGAATCCGTAGCGTTCGGCGAAGTACCCGAGAGACTCATGGTTGGTGACGAGCAGGCGATTCTCGGGGAGAAGCGGGGCGAGGATTCCCTCGACGGTGAGGTGGACCCCCCGCAATTCCGCGGCGTAGGCCGCGGCGCGGGCGAGCCAATCCACATCGGAGTCGAGGCGGCTCAGTTCGGCGCCGATGACCCCGGCGGCTTTGGCCATCCGCAGCGGGTCGAGCCAAACATGGGGATCCCATTCACCCGCGCCACCGGGACGTTCGATCGGGCCGACTGCGGGACCGATCTCGAGGATGTTGGCCCCATCGCCGATTGCCGATTCGAGAACCTCCTCGAGGGTCTCTTCCAGGGAGAGGCCGTTGGCCACGACCAAATCGGCGCCGGCCGCGGCCGCCACCTGCCGCGCCGACGGTTGGTAGTCGTGGGGATCGGCCCCGACCGGGATCAGGATCTCGACGGCGGCGTCATCCCCCACGATATTGCCCACCAGGTCGCCGATGACGGAGGTGGTGGCCACGATCGCAAGGCGATCATGGTCGGGGTCGCCGGCCGCTGAGAGATTGCCGCAGGCCCCGAGTGCCACAGCCGTCGCCGCGATGACCGCGCCCGTTCGCCGTTTGGACATGAGAGGCCCTCTCACTACTCTTTTGACAATGAGAATCGTTATTGATACGGGAACCACCCTACCCAGCCCCGAGGCGGCGTGACAAGCCCAACCCTCGACTCGCAAATCCGAGGGCGCCTGGCCGAGGCCGGGGTCCGTTACACGAACGGACGCCAGCAGGTCGTCGCCGCCCTCGTCGCGGCGGACGGGCCCCGGTCGGCGGCCGAGCTTCATGAGCAGATCGCCGGCGCCGTTCCCCTCTCATCGCTGTACCGCTCACTTGCCGTGATGGCAGATGCCGATGTGCTTGCCCCGCACCACGGCACCAAGGGGGTGACCAGATATGAGCTCGCCGAGTGGCTGGCCGGCCATCATCACCACCTCGTCTGCGTCGACTGCGGCACTGTCGACGATATCGAGTTGCCGTCGCGGCTCGAAGCGACACTGCACGATCTCGTCGATGCCGTCGCCGATTCGGGCGATTTCGCCGCCGCCGGACATGCCCTCGAAGTTGTCGGCCGTTGCAAGGCCTGCGCATGAGCCGGGCCGTCATCGCCAAAGACGTGGAGCTCGGCTACGGCAGGCACGTCGCAGTCGCCGCTTCCAGCTTCGAAATCCCGGACGGCGCCATCAGCGCGCTCATCGGCCCCAACGGCTCCGGAAAGTCGACACTGCTGAACGCCATCGCCGGCTTGATCCAGCCCCGAGCCGGATCCCTCGAGGTGCTCCGAATCTCCGACCGACCCCGCCGCGTCGCCTACGTCCTCCAGACAACCTCGGTCAACGATGCCCTGCCGGTGACCGTGGCCGAGGTAGTCGCCATGGGCCGCTACGCCGGCAAGGGCCCATTGCGCCGTCTCGACCGTGAAGACAGAGCGACCGTAGCCGCAGTCATGGATCGCATGGCGATCACAGATCTCGCCAATCGGCACTTGACCGAGCTGTCGGGCGGCCAGCGGCAGAGAGTGTTCATTGCCCAGGGCCTAGCACAAGACCACGACATCCTCCTTCTCGACGAGCCGATCAGCGGGCTCGACCTGCCGGCGGCGCAGGCCATCGACAACGTGATCCACGATGAACACTCCCGGGGGTGCACCGTCGTCCTGACCACCCACGACCTGGCTGAAGCGCGCGTCGCCGATCACGTCATCCTGCTCTCGAGGAGGGTGATCGCTTCGGGACCACCGGGGGAAGTACTCACGGTGGCCAACCTCAGTGAAGCCTACGGCTCGAGCCTGCTCCACATCGACGGCGACGAGCTGTTCATCGACGACCCGCACCATCACCCGGCCACCATGCGTCACGAGCATCGCGAACGCTAGATCGCGAAAGATTCCCCACGGCATACCCGTTGATTCGAAGGCCCGGCGGTGGTTAGCTGGCCGCAGTGAATCGAAGGGGGGAGCCATGGATTCGCTTGGGGATAAACCCCCGGAAGATCTAGCGGATTACACCGCCAACGGGCTGGGAAACCATCCGGATCTGCGCGCCCTGGGTAAGCGGCTCCGGCTCGAGATGGACGAGACGCTGCGAGCCGAGCAGTACGCGGCCCGCGTGGCGGCGCAGCGCCGGAGCACGATCCGGGACCGTTTCCTGATGGCCGAGGACAGAGGCGCCCGCCTCAACGTCGAGGTTGCCGGCGGCTCCGACATATGCGGGACGATCGTTGCCGTTGGCGTCGATCACGTCGTGATCGCAGACCGGGGGCGGCACTGCTGGGTCGCTTTGCAGCACGTCATCGCCGTCCGGGTACCAGTGTCATGAGGCCGACCATGGCAACGGTTCTGTCGCCCCGCCCCTGGGAGGCCGACCTGGTGCGGACCGCAACGGACACCGGCCTCGTCCGGCTACTCGCCAGGTGCTACAACCCGGCCGATGTCCCCGCCGCCGATGTGGTGGTCGTCGGAAGCGAGGTTCCCTGGCTCAGCATCGCCGTCATCGATCGGTGGCACCGGGCGGGACTGGCCGTGATCGGGGTCTTTCCGCAGGGTGACCGACCAGCGATCGAGATGTTCTGCCGGGCCCGGGTCGACCAGCTGTTCGCCGAGGTCGCCGATCCCTTCGTCATGCTGCGAGCCGTCCGCGCCGCGGCCGGTGCCGACCGGCCGTGCCCACCTCAAACCTTGGGACATACCTAGCCTGCCGCCATGGCGGAGCGGACACCTGAGCAGATGCGGGCGCGGGTGCTGCGCTGGGAAGAGGGGATTCGCGCCGACTCTGCGATGTACTCCCGGATCGCGCGGGGCGTTTCCGAGAACGACCAGGTGCTTCACCTGATTCAGGCGGCTCCGCCGGGCCAGCTCGAGATGAACCTGCTGCTGGCCGCAGTTCAATACCTGCTGATTGCCTCGCCCCACCACCCCCTCGCCGACTGGTACCCGTCGCTCGGCGGTACCCGCGTCGCCGGCGAGATGGCTCCCGAGTTCATCGAGTTCGTGCTGGCCAACCGGGAATCTGTCGTGGAACTCATCAGCACCCGGCGGGTCCAGACAAACGAGGTCGCTCGCTGTACGTTCCTGCTGCCGGCCTACAACCTGGTGACTCGGCTGTCCGGCCGGCCCCTCGCTCTCATCGAGATCGGTACGAGTGCCGGGCTGACCCAGAACGTGGATCGCTACGGGTACCGCTACATCGGCGGAGCCAAAACGGTCGAATTGCTGGCGGCGTCCCCGGTTCAGCTGAGGTGCAGCACCGGAGCCGATGTCCCCGACCTGATGCGCGCCCTACCCGGCATTGTGTGGCGGGCCGGCCTCGATCGCCACCCCGTCGATGTCAACGATGCCGATCAGGCCCGCTGGTTGCGGGCACTGGTGTGGCCGGATCGGGTCGATCGTCACCGGCGATTCGAAGCGGCGATGGCACTTGCCCGCGAGCTTCCTCCGACCATCATCGCCGGTGACGCCATCGCCGATGCCGCCGATCTCGTCGCAGCGGCCCCGCCCGAGGCCGCAGTGGTCGTGCAGCACTCATACGTCCTCAATCAGATGGCGCGCCCCGACCGGGAACGCTTCCTGGGCTTGCTCGATGATCTCGGCGGGGAGCGGCCGATCTATCGCGTGGGCGCCGAGTCCCTGGCCCGGCCCCCGCACACGACGCTCGACCTCACCGTTCACGGCCCGGCCCGCCAAACCCGGGTGCTGGCAGATGTCCACCATCACGGGGAGTGGATCCGCTGGGAGAACGGTTAGGCCGATCTTCCGGCGGTGCGGATCAGCGATCCGAGGCGCTCGGTGAACTCGGTGGTTGCGGCCAAGCCGGCGATCGTGAGATCCATCCGGTACCGCCACCGGTTGTGCCGATTCGCCGGGTCGTTGATGTGCTCCGAGGCGGCGTCATCGCGCCGCAGCGCGGGGTCGGTCGCAAGAAGGTCGGCAATCGGGATGATGCACAGCATCGCCGGAGAGGCCAGCTGGCGCTCGATGATCGCGGTCACCACCGTGGGCGTGGCATCGGTCGGCGGGTCCCCGCCTCTGCCGAGAACCGACTCCCAGTAGCGCGCCCGGACCGTGCCGTCTTCCTCCCACCATTGGCGCAGCGTCGTGGTGTCGTGAGTCCCCGGGCTGACGACGGAGAGATACGGAGCGGCGGCCGGGTCCGCCACCCACTCCCCGAGCCGCTTGGGCATCCGCTCGATCTCGAGGCTGAGGAGGCCGATCTCGTTCATGACGTGCGGCACCATGTCGGGCACCATGCCCAGATCCTCACCACAAGCCAACAGGTCGGTGGCGCCCACTATGGCCGGAAGAATGCGGCGGCCCTGCTCCGCCCACAGGGCGCGGTGCCGGCGATGAAAGTAGTCGAGAGCGAGCGCGTCGAACGCCTCCTGCTGAGCCGGGCCGAGCAGCCGGTAGTGGGTCGTTTCTTCCCAGGCGATTGCCGGGGCATAACCACCGGCAACTTCAATCAGCAGCACGTCGAGCACATGGTCGAGCAGCCGGCGTTCCAGGTCGGCTCGCTCGGGGTCGCTCAGCTCGGCAAAGGCACCGGCGGCGAAGGCCTCCCGAATCTCCTCCTGCGACGCGACGCGCCCCGCGGGCCCCCTTTCCGCCGGAGCCGGGACAAAGAACCGGCTGGCGACGGCACCGGCATGTTCACCGAAGCGCACCGCGAGCTCGTCGGCGCCGAGCGGGGGCCGCATCAGCTCGGCGATGTCGGCCCCGCCGAGGGCGCTCTCGATCTCGGCGGTCGCCAGCGGGAGACACGGGCGGAAGTGGCCGGCGGTCCCGTCGAAGCCGCCGCTCGGGATCTCCCAGATACGGAAGAAGCCGAGAACGTGATCGATGCGATACGCGTCGACGTAGGCGGCGAGTGCCCGGAAACGGGATTGCCACCAGCCGTAGCCGTCGGCGGCCATCCGGTCCCAGTCGTATGTCGGAAAGCCCCAGTTCTGGCCGCGCCGGGAGAACGCATCGGGCGGGGCGCCGGTCTGCGACCCGACGTTGAACAACTCGGGGTGGGTCCACAACTCGACGCTTTCGGGGGCAACGCCGATCGGGAGATCGCCCTTGAGGGCGATGCCGCGGTTGCGCACGTGGCGGGCCGCCAGATTGAGCTGGCGATGGAGATGGAACTGGACAAACCAGTGGAATCTGAGATCGTCGTAGTCGGCGCGGCCCGGGGCGGACATCAGGTCCAGCAGCTCGATGTCGTACTCGGCTGCGGCGCCCCACTGCGTGAAGTCCGGCGTGCCGCGGCGGTCACGATTCACACACCACGCTGAGTAGGGACCGAGCCACTCCCACTCCGCATCCACAAACTCAGCAAACGCGATGTCGTCGTCGAGCGTGGCTCTCGTGTTGGCGTAGGCCGCCCGGGCGAGCCGGGTCTTGAGCTCCATCACTCTGGGGTAGTCGATCTCGGTGAGATCGTTGAGCTCGGCTCGGACCGCGGCAATCGACCCCGTGATCCCTCCGCCGGCGATGGCGTCGAGGTCGAGATACAGCGGATGGAGGGCCTGCACCGATACCGGGTTGTAGGGATACGAGTCATCCCAGTCATGGTTGAGCACCGTGTCGTTGACGGGCAACAACTGGATCACGCTGAAACCGACATCTGCGGCCCAATCGGCGAATGGGATGAGATCTGTGAACTGCCCGACCCCAATTCCGGCGCCGGTTCGTAGGGAGAACACCGGGACGACCACTCCGGCCCCGCGCCACCCGGGGAGCCCGGAGAGCTCCTCGTCGTGGACGATGACCGGCGCCGTCGCGGTCTTCGGCACAATCCGGTTGGGGCCCTGCTCCCACATCTCAACCGCACCGGCCTCGTCGAGCAGCACGTATTTGTACTCGATGGCGTCGCCGAACGCCTCGGCCGCGGCCACCCAATGGGGATACGGTCCGGGAACCAGCGGGAGCGCCGCCTCCGCGTTCCACGCCCCGAGCTGTGGCACCGACCCGACCACAGCCGGTACCTTGCCGACCGGGATCCATGGCTCGAACAGGTCGAACTGCAACGTACCGGCAGGCGACCTCGGCGGAGCCGGGTACAGGGCGCGGCGGGCCCGGCTGAACAAGGCTGAGTCTCGAGCCGGGCGGGCCGGGTCCGGCCGCGGCCAGCGATCGATCACAGTGGTGTCGTCCGGCCAGTCCGGGTCGACGCCACGCGGGGGCCGGGGCTCATCGAAGAAAGGGGAGCCGTCCGTCATCACGCGGTAGCTGTACCGGTCGACGCCGGCGAGCTCGATCGAGCCACCCCACCAGCCGGCACCGAGCCACGGCAGGGTGACCGCGATGCCGTCCAGGACGATCTGGATCCGCTGCCCGACGGTGGTCTGATAGTGGATACGGAAGTTGGCGCGCATCAGGGCTGGGACGCAGCCGGAGTCGACAGCTCTTCGATCAACTCGGGTGTGTTGTTGGTGACCTTGTTCACGAGTGTCGACACTGCGTGGAACGCCATCCGTTCGGCCGGGTAGGTTCGGAGAAGCTCGGCGGCGGCTGCGGGGTCGACCAGATCTCGATCGAGCCAGAGCGCCCACAGATCCTCCGTCAGGGCCACCGGCATCCGGTCGTGGATCGGGGCGATCAGATCGTTGGGCGCTCCCGTGAGGATCGTGCAGGTCTTGAGCCGCTCCCCCGATTCCGGGTCCTTCCACGACGACCACAACCCGGCGAGGACGAGCGGTGTGCCGTCCTCGTTGAAGATGTAGTGGGGCAGCTTCCCCTTCTCCCGCAATTGCCATTCATAGAATCCGTCGGCCGGGATCAGGCACCGGCGGGTGGCCAGGCTTTCCTTGAACGTCGGCTTGGTAGCAGCCGTCTCGGCCCGGGCGTTGATGTTGCGGGCCGCCATCTTCTTGTCCTTCGCCCAGAACGGGAGCAACCCCCAGCGGAAAGCGCCCAGCAGGCGCGCCCCACCGTGCTCGGCGACGGCGTAGACGGTGTCGGTCGGGGCGACGTTGTATGACGGGGGCAGCGGGTCGATCCTGATCTCGTGGACCCCGAGGAACTCGGCGTACTTCTCCGCCGCCTGCGATTGAACGAACCTGCCGCACATGAGGCGATTGTGCCACGGCCACGGCGCAAGCGGGAGGTGCCATACCGGCTCAACTCCTGTAGCTTCAGAGCCGATGACCCCACAGATGACAACCGGGATCCAGCTGGACGGCGTGAGCCGCAAATTCGGTCAGATCCGCGCAGTAGACGGCCTCACGATGAACGTTCCGCAGGGCAGCGTGGCAGTGTTGCTCGGGCCCAACGGCGCCGGAAAGACGACAACGGTTCGACTGATCACGGGCTCGTTGCGCCCCGACGCCGGGTCCATCCGGGTCTTTGGGCTCGACCCGATAGCCGACGGCCAGGCCATTCGGCAGCGCTGCGGTGTGGTTCCCCCCAAGCCGGCGCTCTATGACCGGCTCACCGGCCGCAACAACCTCGAGTACGCCGCGATGATCTGGGATGCCCCCGCTCGGGCGATCGAAGAGGCGGCGGCCCGCTTCGGCATCGACGACTCCCTCCACCTCAAGGTCGCCGGCTACTCGACCGGAATGCGCACTCGCCTCGCCCTGGCCCGGGCCGTGATCCACGACCCCGACATCCTGCTTCTCGACGAGCCGACGGCCGGGCTCGACCCCGAATCGGCCCGGGCCGTCCTCGATCTGATCCGGGAGCTGGCCGGCAGCGGCCGCACCGTGATCATGGCCACCCACCTCCTGCACGAAGCCGAGGGTATCGCCGACCAGGTCATCTTGATGGGCGCCGGCCGGGCCCGCGCCGCCGGACACCCGCTCGAGCTGGCCGCCCGTTACATGAAAGACCCCGTCGTCATCATCGACGCCGAGAACCGCGCCACCCTCGAGACACTGCAGGGCCGCCCCGGTGTGATCAGCACCGTCTGGAACGGAGCACTGCACATGACGATCGAATCGATCGAGATCCTGCCCGATCTGGTCGCCGAACTCGTCAATGACGGGGTGCGCCTCACCCGAATCGAGCCGATGGCCGCCACGCTGGAGCACCTGTACTTCGAGATGCAGCGCCAGCTGCGCGACATGAATCCCCAACCGCCGGTGTCTTCATGAGGTGGGGCAAGGTCTGGACCGTGGCTCGGGTCGACCTGCACAGGTTGTTCATCAGCAAGGACTACTGGATCCCGATGGTGATCCTCGGGGGCATCTTCTTTGTCTTCATCCCATGGGTGCTCCTCGGGGTCGTCACGCGCCCGCAGAGCATCAGCATCGTCCAGCAGATCGGCGAGGTCTTGACGTCGCTCCCCGGAGCTGCCGGCGACATCGTCCAAGGCGAGACCGCCCAGGCACGGGCGGCCTACTCGCTGGCGGTGTTCCTGCTGGCCCCCGTAGCCATCGTGGTTCCCCTGACTATCTCATCTGCCGTCGGCGCCCAAGCCATCGTGGGCGAGAGGGAGCGCGGCATCGGTGAGTTCCTGGCGCACTCTCCACTGACGATCCGGGAGATCTATGCCGGCAAGCTGCTCGCCAGCGCCCTTCCCGGCTACATCGCCACCCTGGGCGGATTCGCCGTCTATGCCTTGATCGTCAACCTCCGGGCCGGGCCCGTCGTGGGCGGCTGGTTCTTCCCGACGACCGGCTGGTGGCTGTTGATCTTCTGGGTGGTGCCGCCCTTCTTGCTCGTCGCCCTGGCGATCATCGTCCGGCTCTCCGCCCGAGTGCAGTCGACCGCAGCCGCCCAACAGGCCGCCAGCCTCATCTCCCTCCCGATCATCATGGCGTCCTACGTCGCCAGCAGCGGCTTCGTTCTCAACCCGACCCTGGCGGCGGCCATCGTCGGCTCGGTCGCCTGGGTGCTCGCCATCTGGGGTATCGCCAGTGGAGCACGCGCCATCAACCGGGAGCGTCTGCTCGGAGTCGCTTCCGGCAACTAGACGGGCGGCACCCGGCCGAGATCGGGCCGATTGCTAGATTCGCGCCAAGCGGAAGATCGGACGTGGATTTCGACACGGACCACTCGAGACTCCCGCGATCGGTTTTGTGTCACCGCCACGGTGGGCCTCGCCCAGCATCGTCGAGTTTCCGGCGGTCGTCGCGGGTGAGATCTTGACCCAACAGTGCATCCCCGACCTACCGAGCTTCGTCTACACGCTGGCGAACATCGACGCGGCCCATCCCCAGATCTGCGGCGCGGCTCGCCTGCTGGGAGAGGCCGGATGTCGCGCAGTGGCCATGGAGGGCACGCCCTTCGGCTGGGCCGGGCTGGAAACCGAGGTCGCGGCGCGCAGCCGGGTGGCCGAGATGACTGCCGCCGCCGGCGTCCCTGGCGTGATGGCCGGCACCGCGATCGTCGACGCTCTGCGGGCCCTCGGGGCGACCCGCGTGGCGCTGTGCCCCACCTACTACCCAACCGATTGGCGAGACGGCTGGCGGGCGTTTGTGGCTGCCTGCGGCTTCGATGTCATCTACTGCCAGACGATGGCAGACCAGGGACTTGTCGAGGCAATCGAGGACACCGACGACTACGGCTGGAGAACCGGGCCCGAGCTGATCCGCGCCGCAGTTGCCGCGACCGCCGGCTCGGTTCCGGCAGATGCGATCGTCGTCACCGGTGCCGGCTGCCGCACCTCGCCGATCATTCTCGAGCTCGAGCAGATCGCCGGGCGTCCCGTGATCGGCGCCGACACCGCCCTCTTCTGGTCGCTCGCCGCGGCGGCGGATCTGGCGCTGAAGCCCAACGCACTGGGCAGCCTCACCACGGCCTGATCGTTTGCTGCCCGGCGTCGGACCGGGTGGCGTACCATCCGGGGAATGGCCCAGCCCGTTGCGTTGAACCTGGCCGCCGTGATCGCGGCGGTGACCGCGGACCAGCCCCGTGTGCTCACGATCCCGGCGGCCGCCGACTCGACCCCGCAGCCCGGCATCCCCAGCGGCCCGCTCTCCGACGAGCACCAGACACTGGAGCGAGCGCTGCGCAACTGGATCCTCGACCAGGCCGGCATCGAGGTGGGATACGTCGAGCAGTTGTACACCTTCGGCGATCTCGATCGCGGGTTCATCGCCGGGTTCCGCAGCGTCGCCGTTGCCTATCTGGCGCTGGTGCAAGAGGCGACGACGGCGCACGATGCCGAATGGCTCGACTGGTACGAGCTGCTGCCGTGGGAGGACCACC
>CAMYJM010000038.1 GCA_947258635.1 uncultured Acidimicrobiaceae bacterium | reverse complement strand
GACCCTGAACTTTAGCTCGATGCTGCTCGTCTGTCGGCTTCGTTTGCCTAACGTTCAACCGCTTGTTGAGGGTTTCTTATCGCGGGCCGTACTGGAGACACCAACGAGATGGCGGCTCGTTCGGCAACACCGTCGGCGAGTATGGCGGTCAGCGCCGCCGCCTTCTCCCGCATATCCATCGGGCTCCCCAGGTCGACCGGGTGACCGCGGATGCGGGCGACCAGGGTCCCGTTTCCCCCTGAAGCCACGAGCGCCCGGCGCTGTAACTCCTGGGGCAGCATCGCCAGGAACTCGAGAGCGGCAAGCACGCGCCGGCCGGTCAGGGTGTCGCCCGGTACGGCGCTGAGGCCGCCAAGCCTGATTCGCGCCCCCCGCTTGGACGGGTTCGTCTGCTCGACAACTGCGCCGGTTGCCGAGGCGCGGTACCAATCGTCACCGATCTCAACCCAGGCGATCGGCTCGTGCTCGAGGACCGTCACCACCACGGTGCCCGGCCACGTGATGGTCGCACGCGCCCGGGCAACCCACGGGTCCCCCTCGACATCGGTCTCGAGGGCACGGGGTCGGACCGATATCGTCGGAACACCGGGGACCACGTTGTGTCGCTCGAGCACCGCAGCCACGTTGGCGTGCCTCGCGCCGGCGACTTCGATCTGGCGAATCGCCATCAGGGGTGACTGGAACAGCAAGGCGATGAGGGCCACCGTCACGAAGAACGCGATCACCACGAGCAAGCGGCCCAGCCGCCGGCGGGCACCGGCTTCCCGAACAGTCCGCCGGCGCACGGCGATACGATGGTCGATCGTTGTCATCTCTGCTCGTCCTCCCCAACATGGTCGATCTCGCGGCGGCTCGTCTTCTCCTCGCCGGACCCCAACGGCTCCCGCCAATCTGCCGCGCCTCCCCCTGCGAACTCACCGACGAAACGAATCTCGGGCTCCAGCACCACACCGGTTGCGGAGGCCACTCGGCGGCGGACCTCGCAGACGAGGTTGTAGACGTCCTGGGCGCTGGCCTCCGGCCCGGCTTCGAAGAAGTTGGCGTGACGCGGCGAGACCCGGGCGCCCCCGATCTGCATTCCCTTGAGGCCGAGCGAGTCGACCAACCACCCTGCTGAGGTCCCCTCAGGGTTCTTGAAGACGGATCCGGCATTCAGCGTGCCGCCCGGCTGGGATTCCCGACGCCACTGCGTGATCGCCCGCATGATCGCCTCCGACTCTTCCGGCGGGCGAGCCACCGTCCGGAAGTGGGCACCGAGGACGATGTCTTCGGGCGGTAGCGAGTTGTGACGGTACGACATCTCCATCTCGGCGCGTTGGACGGTGATCACGCCGCGGCCGGGTCGGTACGTTTCGATGCGTAACAGCCACTCACCCGTTTCGGACCCGTGGCAGCCTGCATTCATCCGAATGGCCCCGCCGACAGATCCGGGTACGGCCACGAGGAATTCCAATCCACCGCGACCCTGTTTGGCGCAGGCTCGAGCCAGGCGGGGCAGCGGCATCGCGCCCCCGGCATTGACGACGCCGGCCGCGTCGACACTCATCTCCGCGAGATCCCCGCCGAGCTGGATGACCAGGCCGGCAAAACCGCTGTCGCTCACAACGACGTTGGAGCCCCGACCGAGAACCATGTAGGGAACAGTGTCGGCGAGGGCAGCTTCGACGGTGCGCTCCACTGCTCCGGCGTCGCCCAGTACCGCGAACCAGCGAGCCGGGCCGCCGAACTTGTACGTCGTGAGGGGGCCGAGGGGTACCTGCTCGGCGACCACGCCCGCGGCGACCAGGTCATCGAGACGGGTCACGTTCGCTCCTCCAGGCTGCGCGCCAGCGGCTCGGCGAGAGAATTGACGTCTCCGGCGCCGAGAAGCAGCACGAGATCGCCCGGTGTGACGTTCGCCGCGAGCAAGCTCCCGGCCTCGTCGAGATCCGGGACGTAGTCGACATGTCCTCCGGCGGCGGCAACCGCATCCGCGACCAGCCGACTGCTGACGCCGGGGATCGGCGGTTCACCTGCGGAGTAGATATCGGTGATGACCACCCTGTCGGCTGCCGCCAACGGCTCACCGAAGGCGGGGCCGTGTTCGGCGGTGCGGGTATACCGATGCGGCTGGAATACGGCCCATACCCGTCGCCAGCCGCCTTCTCGGCCGGCCGCGATGGTCGCCGCGATTTCCGTGGGATGGTGGGCGTAGTCGTCGACCACGGTGATATCTCCCACCCGACTGCGCACCTCAAAACGACGCCGAACGCCGGCGAACCCGGTGAGACCCCTCGCCACCGCCTCCGGGTCGTAGCCCAATTCGGCAAGGAGAGCCACCGCGCCGGCCGCGTTTCGTGCGACGTGCGTACCCGGCTTCGGCACCACGATCGCACCAGCAAACCCGGGGCCGGTCAGATCGAATCGAACCGTGCCACGCACACTGTGCACGTTGCTCATCGTCCACTGCGCCCCCGGGTCGACGCCATATGAGATCACGTCCATACGCTCGGCCAGACGCCGTACCCCGGCGTCGTCGATGCATGCGACCACCGGGCCGGGGACACGCCGGGCGACGAGAGCGAAGGCCTCTTCCATTGCCGAGACCGTTCCGTAGTAGTCGAGGTGATCTGCCTCGATGTTCGTCACCAGCAGCGCATCCATGTGGAGCTTGCGGAATGTACCGAAGGCCTCGTCGGCCTCCAAGATGAAGATCGGATCTGCCCCGAGATGAGCTCCCGTGTTGAAGGCAACCATCTGGCCGCCCACGAGGAAACTCGGATCGAGCCCGAGGCTGCGTAGTGCAGTTACGGCGAGTGCGGTTGATGTGGTCTTCCCGTGAGTGCCTGTGAACCCGACCGCAGGCATTCGGGCCGTCAGCGCGTCCAAGAGCTCGGGCCGCTCCCACCAGGTCGCCCCGGCCGCCGTGGCTGCGACGACTTCCGGATCGTGCCGTGGCACCGCCGAGCTGGTCACGATCAGGTCGACATCAGCCATGGAGTCGGGACGATGCCCGACCCAGGTATCGACGCCGAGGTCATCGAGCGCGTCGATCTGGGGGCTCGGCTTGAGATCCGAACCGGTGACGTTGTGGCCGAGACTGGCCAGTAGCTTGCCGAGGCCGCTCATTCCGGCGCCACCGGCGCCGACAATGTGGATCCGGTCGATGCCGTCGAGGGTGCGCCGGGAGCTCACGACGTAGCCTCGATCAGCGCTCGGGCGATCGACCGGGCCGCTTCCGGCATGCCCATTCCGGCGGCGGCGAGCGCCATCTTCTGCCGAGAATCTCGATCGGCGATCAGCTGCTGAAGCAGGGCCGGCACTCGATCTACATGCTCTTCATCAACGAGCATGGCCCCACCGCCTCCCGCGAGGTGAGCGGCATTCGCTTTCTGGTGGCCGGCGGAGCCGGCGGCATACGGTACGACCACCGCCGGCGTGCCGGTTGCAGCCAGCTCGCTGATCGTCAGCGCCCCGGCCCGCGAGAGAACCAGGTCGGTCGCTGCATAGAAGTACTCCATACGATCCTCGAATGCGAGCACCTTCCACTCCTGGGCCGACCCGGCTGCCATACTCGAAACGGCTTCGTAGTGGGCGTGACCGGACAGGTGTAGGATCGACATTTCGTGGGCGTCGTGGGCATCGGCGACACGCCCGGCGACGTCATTCAGCACTTTGGCGCCGAGCGATCCACCGAGGACTCCGAGCACGGGGCGGGCACCGCTCAGCCCGTAGCGCTCGAGCGCGGCGGCGTGAATCGCGGATCGTTCGAATCTGGCGAGCTCAGGGCGCAGTGGATTGCCGACGAGTCGCGGGCGACTGAGCTTCTGGGCGGCCTCGGGAAACGCGATGAACGATGTGCTCGCCCGTCGCGAGATCAGCCGGTTGGCCAGGCCGGGAACGGCGTTCTGCTCGTGGATGAAGAGCTTGGCGCCGGCGCGACGCGCCGCCCACGCCGCCGGCACCGAGATATACCCGCCAAAGGCGAGAGCAGCCTTCACAGATCGGCGTGAGAACTCCCGGTGGATCCGCCGGCTGGCCCGCCAGACAAGCGAGGGCAACATGAGATTGTCCACCGCCAGGCTCCGCTTCAGCCCCCGGATGTCGATCTCGAGAAAGTCGTAGCCCGCAGCCGGAACGACGGTCGCAGCCAATCGGTTGCCGCCCACAAAGACGATCTCGTCGCGGGCGACACCGCCGTCCCGCAGCGCATCGGCAACCGCCAAGGCCGGATAGACATGCCCTCCGGTCCCCGCTGCCGCAAGTGCGTACGTCAAGGCGCCGCCCTCTCCCGGCGTGCCGACGTGCGGGCGATGTTGACCAACACCCCGGCGGCCCCCATGTTGGCGAGCAAAGCACTGCCTCCTGCCGAGACGAACGGGAGCGGCACGCCGGTGATCGGCAGCACCACCGCCACACCACCGATGTTGATGAGCGCCTGCAACGTCAACCACGACACCAGGCCAACGGCCAGGAGGCGCCCGAACGAATCGCCGGCGCGGCGCGCCACGCTGAACCCCACCACTGCCAGCACGACGAACAGCACCACAACCATCAACGAACCCGCCAACCCGGTCTCCTCACCGATGATCGAGAAGATGAAGTCGGTATGCGCGTTCGGCAAGAATGACCACCGGGCCCGGCTGGCTCCGAGCCCTACTCCGAACCAGCCACCGGTGCCGAGGGCGACGAGGCTCTGCAGCGGCTGCAGTCCATATCCCAAGGGGTCGGCCTCCGGATTCAGAAAGGCGAGGATGCGCGCTCTCTGATAGGGGTTTTACAGCACCGAGACCAGCGCGGCGGCCGTACCCAGCGAAGCGGCACCGAACACATAGCGCAGCGGGGTCGTCGAGGCAACGAGCATGGCCACCCCCGTGGCCGCGATCAAGATGGTGGTGCCGAGGTCCGGTTCCAACAGAAGGAGGGTCGCCGTCAATCCGAGAGAACCGGCAACCGGCCAGAAGAAGTGAAGGAAGCTGCCGAGGTACCGCTCCTTGCGAGACAACGCCGCCGCCAGGAAGACGACAATGGCGAACTTGCTGAATTCGGACGCTTGCAGGGTCACGGTTCCGACCTCGATCCAGCGCCGGGAACCGCCGCCCTCCGTTCCGATCGCCAGCGTCACCGCCAGCCCGACGATCGACGCGGCGAAGATGAGCCCGGAGAAGCGCTTGTAGAGCCGGTACGGGATCCGAGCGCCCAGTACCAGCGCTCCGATGCCGAGCACCGCATAGACGACCTGTCGCTTGAAGTAGAAGAACTGATCACCACGTTCGAGCCGGGCAACCACGCTGGACGCCGAGAGGATCGCACCCAGTCCAACGACCAGCAGCGTGATCACGGGGAGCAGCAGGAGCACAGAGTTGCGGTCGGCCGCCCGGGCTGCTTCCCGGGCCCGGCGAATCGCTCGGGCGCGGGCGATCGGCGTGACACTCGTTGCCATCAGCTCCCCTTCCTCTCTATGACCAGGGCGGTGAATACCCGACCGCGTTCCCGGTAATCACGAAACATGTCGAAGCTGGCGCATCCGGGGGCCAGTAGCACCGTGTCGCCGGCCGTGGCGAGGTCGTCGGCGAGCGCCACCGCGTCGGCCAGCGAGTCGGCTTGATGGAACTTCTCGGGCGGAGTCGCCGCGGCGAGCTCGCGGCTCGCCTCCCCGAGCGCGATGATGGCGCGCACAGTCGGGACCTGCGCCAGAGGCGTGAGGTCGAGGCCCTTGTTACGGCCGCCGGCGATGAGGATGACGGACCGATATGCCGCGGCGGCGGCCACCGCCGCGTGGGGATTCGTGGCCTTGGAGTCGTTGATCCAGGCCACGCCGTCCCATCGGCCGATCACGGTGCGCCGATGCGTCTCGGTCGTGAAACTGGAAATGACCGTGTCGATCGCCTCTGCCGATGCCCCCATGTGGTGGGCGAGTGTCGCCGCCGCCGTCAGGTCCATGGTGAACGCGTTGTCCAGCGCAGGGCGGGGCACGGTCACCTCGCCGATGTGAAGTACGTCCCCCTCCGGGCCGTTGCCGCCGTCGGGGCGGCGATTGCCGCTCACCGGTATGGCGCGGGCCGGGAGCCCCACCACCGCCGCCACAGCCGGCTCATCGTCCGCGTCGAACACGACAATGTCGCCCGCAACTTGGTTCTCCCCTATCCGCCTCTTGGCCGCCGTGTAGGCGGCCAGGCTCCCGTGCCAGTCGAGATGGTCCGGAGCGATGTTCAAGATCGCGGCCGCCCGGGGGTGGAAGGTGTCCACGAACCGCAACTGAAATGAAGATGCCTCGACGACCACTACCTGATGGCCGGCATCCGCCAGGTCGCTGAGGGCAACGCCGATGTTCCCGGCGGCCATGGCGTCGTATCCCCCGGCATCGAGCATGGCGGCCGCGGCGGCGGTGACCGTGGTTTTGCCGTTGGTGCCGGTCACGGCAACACAAGGTGATTCGAGGTGCCGGTAGCCGAACTCCATCTCACTGATGAGTTCGATCCCCGCGGCCAGGGTGTCCACGATCGGCGCTGCACCTTGCGGGATCCCCGGGCTCGTCACCACCAGGTTGCGACCGGCCAGCAGCCGCCGATCCCATTCGCCGCCGACGGTGACCACATCGAGGGACAGACCGGCGATGGCCGACTCATCTCGATCGTAGAGGACCACATCGTGACCCAGGCGCCGCGCCAGCCGGGCCGCCGCCCGGCCCGAAACCGCCGCGCCCAGGATCAGTGTCCGGGGAGGCGTCATGTCGAATCCGCTCATAGCCCTCCCTCCGTGGCCCATAGGAAGTCGGCGTAGAAGATGCCAACCCCGACGGCGACCATCACCCCGGCGAGAATCCAGAAGCGAATGATGACCGTGGTCTCGGGCCATCCCTTCAACTCGAAGTGATGGTGGATGGGCGCCATCCTGAAGATGCGCTTCCCAAAGACTCGAAAGGAGAACACCTGGAGTATCACCGATACCGTCACCATCACGTACAACCCTCCCAGCAGGATCAGCAGGAGATGGGTGTTGGTGAGCAAGGCCAGCGCCGCCAGCCCGCCACCCAGGGCTTGTGAACCGGTGTCTCCCATGATGATCTTCGCCGGCGCCGCGTTCCACCACAGGAAGCCGAGAACCGCGCCCACTGCCGCGGCACCGAACATCCCCAGATCGAGGGCGCCGTTGAGCTGGTAGGTGCTCGGGTTGCGGAACTGCCAGAACGCGACGAGGACGTATGCGCCGAACACGAAGGACCCCGAACCCGCCACCAGTCCGTCGAGACCGTCCGTGAGGTTCACTGCATTGGCCGCCGCCGTCAGCATCACGAGCACCAGCACCCCGTAGAGCCACGGGCCGAGGTCGATCCCGGTGGAACGGGCCGCCGTCAGCCACAGCTCGGTACTCACCCCAGCCGCCACCGCCCCCCACGCAAAGAGGCCGGCCACAGCCAGCTGGCCAAGGAACTTCCACCGTTTCGAGAGTCCCTTGTTCTCCTTGCGGGCATACTTGACGAAGTCGTCGAAGAAACCGATCGCCCCCATGCCGAGAAAGGCGAGCAGGGCGAGCCAGCCGGGGGAGGAGAACGGCTGCGAGAACAGCCCGAACCCTTCGCCGAAGCTGAAGAAGCGGAAGTGAGCAACGAGGTAGCCCACGACGACTCCGATCAACATCACGACCCCGCCCATCGTCGGGGTGCCTCGCTTGTGGGCGTGACCCTCGAGCTCCTCCTGGATGAACTGACCGATGTTCTTCGCCCGCAGGATGCGGATCGCCACCGGAGTACCCAGAATCGTGATAGTCAGCGACGTGGCCGCAGCGACGAGCAAGGAGATCATGCCGCGCTCCCCGACCTCGACACCGACAGTTCGACCAGAGTCTCGGCCAGTCTCTCGAGACCGACCGCCCGTGAAGCCTTGACGAGGACCGTGTCCCCTTCTCGAACCAGACCGGCAACCAGTTCGAGGGCATCGTCCGCCGAGGCGACACTGCGGGCGATGGCGCCGGCACCGGAGGCTAAGCCGGGGTCCTCGCCCACCACGATGACCGCGGCATAACCGAGGGCGGCGGCCAGTTCCCCCATGCGGGTGTGCTCGCCCGCGGAGATACCACCCAGCTCGGCCATGAGCCCGAGCACCGCGATCGGCCGACCCGGCAGTTCGGCAACGGTCCGCAACGCTGCCTCCACCGAGGTCGGGTTGGCGTTGTAGGCGTCGTTGACCACGGTGAACCTGCCGCGATGGAACTCCATCCGCCATCGCGAACCGGTGGCGGCTGCGAGGCCTCGCCCGATCTCGTCGAGGTCCCCGCCGATGGCGAGCGCCGCCGCCGCCGCCGCAGCGGCATTGCTCGGCTGATGGACTCCGGGCATTTGCAGCGCGATCGAACGCTCGCCCACGGGCGTGTCGAGAGTGAACCGGGAGCAGCCGTCGACGCCGAAGGTGACATCCCGGGCCACGACGTCGGCGGTGGTGTTGACGCCGAACGTGTGGGTGACGCCCGGGTGATCGCGCTGCAGCCGGGGCTCATCGGCGGGCAGGACCGCCACCCCGCGGTCGGTGAGCCCCTCAACAACCTCCCACTTGGCGTCGGCCAGCGTGGCAATGTCGCCGAAGGTCTCGAGATGAACGACACCCAGATTGGTGATCACCGCCACATCGGGGCGTACAGCCGGCATGAGCCATGCCAGATGGCCCCGCCCCCGCGAGCCCATCTCGACGATGAGGGCCCGTGCCGTGCTCGGTGTCTGCAGCACTGTGAGCGGAACGCCGATCTCGTTGTTGTAGGAGGCAGGCGACGCCCACGCTCCCGGGATTGCCGACGCCAGCATGTCCTTGGTCGTGGTCTTCCCGGTGCTGCCGGTCACGGCCAGGACCGGCACGGTCAGCTCCTCGCGCCGCATAGCCGCCAGCTCGAGCAAGGCGTCACCGGTCGCGGGCACTTCGATCCGCGGCTCGACCTCGCTCCGGCCCGGGGCGACAATCGCACCGACGGCGCCGGCCGCGATCGCCTGCTCGGCGAAGTCGTGGCCGTCATATGTGTCTCCGGCGATCGCCACGAAGAGATCACCTGCGCCGGCGGTACGCGAATCGGTCGTGACGCCATCGACGCCGGCGTCACCTGCGCCCACGAGCTTGCCGAGCCGGGCCGCAATCCTGCCGAGACTCCACCCGAGGCTCATGCCATGTCCCCTCGCCCGGCCCGAAGCTCTTCACCGGCCACGAGACGATCGTCAAAGGGGACGCTGTGATCGGCGAACTCCTGGTACGGCTCGTGACCCTTGCCGAGGATCAGGACCACGTCACCCGCCTCGGCGACTGCCAGGGCCCGCCGGATTGCCCGGCGCCGGTCGACTTCGGCCAGGACCGTTTCGCCGGTCCCGCCGGCTCCCGCCAGCACCTGCTGCACGAGCGATGCCGGATCCTCGCGGCGAGGGTTGTCCGAAGTGATGATGGCCAGATCGGCGGTGGCGGCTGCAGCTCCCATTGGCTTCCGCTTGTCCGGATCTCTGTCCCCTGCTGCACCGACCACGACGATGACCCGATGTCGCCCGAGCTCGGAGGCCGCGGCGACGGCACTGGCGACGGCCTCCGGGGTGTGGGCATAGTCCACTATGACGCTTATCCCGCGTTCGTTGGGCACCTGCTCGAAGCGGCCCGGCACCGACGGCAACGCGCCAAGCCCGGCAACCACGGCCCCAAGCTCGAGCCCGAGGACGTGGGCAACCGCGGCGGCGACCAAAGCGTTGGCGGCGTTGAAACTCCCCACGACGGGCAGCAACGCGGTGACGGACTCGCCCCCAATGTGCACCTTCACCTCGGTGTGGCGGAGGTCGCCGACCAGGATCTCACCCGCCACGTCGAAGGAGCCGGCGGGTCCAAACCCGACAGTTGTCGTCGGAACCTCGATGGACGCGGCGAGCCGCGCCCCGGCCGGATCGCCCAGCCACACGACCGCGTGACGCGCTCGGGCCGGCGTGAACAGCTCGGCTTTGGCCAGGTAGTACTGCTCCATGGTGCCGTGGAAATCCAGATGGTCCTGCGAGAGGTTGGTGAAGGCGGCGACGTCGAAAACGACCGCGTCGGCCCGTCCGAACACCAGGGCGTGCGACGAGACCTCCAGCGCGGCGACTGTCACGCCGCGGTCGACCATCTGGCGCAGCAGACGGTGGAGGTCGGTCGCCTCCGGTGTGGTCCGAGCCAGTGGGACGATATCGCCGCCAATATGGGCGCCGACCGTGCCCACGATCCCGGGAGTGCCGCCGGCGGCACCAACGATCGATTCGATCATGTGGGTGACGGTCGTCTTCCCGTTGGTGCCGGTGACTCCGACCATCGCGAGCTTCGAGGCGGGATGGCCGTGTACCGCGGCAGCCAGCTGGCCCATGCGGCGCCGAGTGTCGTCGACCACCAATTGCGGACACGGCGTGTCGACCTGGTGATCGACGACAACCAGGCTCGCCGCGGCCGCGCATGCCGTTGGGACGTGGGAGTGACCATCGCTCCGCGACCCACGGACCGCAACGAACCCCGACCCGGGCGTGACGTCGCGTGAGTCGTGGAAGAGGTCGTGCACCGGCCGATCCTCGCCGACCAGCCGGGGCCGAGACGTCGCGATGGCATCGGCCAGGACGCTCGCCATGACGCCGCTAGCGGACATCGGGCGGTACCCCCATACGATGCAGAGCAGCTTCGGCGACTTCGGCGAATACCGGAGCCGCCGAGACGCCTCCGAACCGCAGATCGGATTCGTCCTCAGTCTCGCCGTGCGGCGAGTCGAGCACCACGGCTACCACGATCCGCGGGTCGTCGATCGGGGCGATCCCAATGAAACTGGCGATGCGGTCCTCTTCGGAGTAGCCCTCACCCGGAACGAACTTCTCGGTGGTTCCCGTCTTGCCGCCTACCGTGAAGGAAGGGGCGGCAGCCCGCCATCCGGTACCGGACTCGACCACACCTTTCAGCAGGCGCCGCATGGTACGCGCCGTGCGCTCGCTGATCACGGCACGCTCGGTCGGCTCATACGGCTGGCGCGCCCCGTCGGACGAAATGACTTCGCGAACGACGTGGGGCTCGACCCAGACGCCGTCGTTGGCAATTGCGGCAAACACCGCGGCCATCTGCAGCGGGGTCACATCAACGCGGTAGCCGATCGCGGTGGACGGCCCGCACGTCGTGTCGCACCAGTCGCTGAAGTGCTCGAGTCGACCAGGGGCCTCGGCCGGAAGGTCGCCGGAGGCGACCCGGCCGAGGCCGAAGGCGCTCAGATACTGGTGATGGCGTCGGTTGCCGACCAGGTCCTGGATCAGGATCGTGCCGATGTTCGAGGACCGGGCAACGATCTCGGCCACCGTCATCCTCTCGGTAATCCGGTGATCGACGTCGGTGTATTCCTTGTCGCCTATCTCGAGCTTCCCCGGGACTTTCATGGTGGTGCGCGCCGCGACGACGCCTTCTTCGAGGGCGGCGGCAATCGTCACGACTTTGAGAGTCGACCCCGGTTCATAGACGTCGGCGACGGCCCGGTTCCGAAATGTCGTCGGATCAGCCTGAGCGAAGGCATTCGGGTCGAACGACGGCGCCGTCGCCATCGCCACGACTTCGCCCGTGCCGACTTCGAGGACGACAACGGTGCCCGAGTCTGCGTTCGTCTCGTTCAGGGCGCGCTCCAATATCTGCTGAACGGCGTACTCGATCTCGCGGTCGATCGTCGTGATCAGATCGGCCCCCGGCTGGGCGGGTTCAAGAATGAACTCTCCCTGCGGGATGGGGTTCCCGTAGGGATCACGTTCTACGATCTGGTGACCGGGCACGCCCGCCAGGACTTCGTCGTACTTCAGCTCGAGCCCTTCGAGCCCCACCATGTCGTCGTCGCGCACGAAGCCGACAACCTGCGAGGCGAGCTCTCCGGCCGGGTAGATACGCTTGGGCTCGGTACCGAAATAGACCCCGGCGATCT
Source organism: uncultured Acidimicrobiaceae bacterium (assembly GCA_947258635.1). Lineage (GTDB taxonomy): Bacteria > Actinomycetota > Acidimicrobiia > Spongiisociales > UBA5794 > JAHEJX01. The sequence goes on along the minus strand of CAMYJM010000038.1, from coordinate 1,516 downwards.
CCCGCTCCTCCACGAAGTCTCGGATCTCCTGTGCCGCGGAGCCCTCCAGGCGGCGGGCGACGTAGGCGAATTGAGAACCGGGCTTCGTGAACCGGTCGCGCAGCACCGACCGGGGCACGCCGACTTTGGGGGCCAGAAGCCGGGCGAGTGCCCTCGGCTTCCCGAGCTCGCTGGGGTTGACCGTCACCGTCACCGCGTCAATCGATACCGCTAACTCAACGCCGTCGCGGTCGAAGATCGTTCCCCGGGGCGCGCTGAGGTCCTCATGACGCACTCTCTGCAATTCGCCGCGGGTTTTCGGTTCTTCGGATTCGAAGCCCTGCACACGAACCAGGCGGAACCCGATCCCGACCCAGGCGATCGCAAAAACAACCCCGAGCACCAGCAACCGGGCCTCGCCGGGCTTACGGCGTGCTGCCACTATGGCTCCCGGATCCGGGTTCGGTGGCCGCCAGCGTTCGGCCTGTAGATCATCGTCCTCGCCCTTCCTGGGGAACCTCGCTCACGGCTGGGCAGTGAGCACCACCTTCAGCTGTGCCCAACGGAAGTCGGGATCCAGCCGCTCGAAATCAATACCGGGCACCTCGATCGCGATGCGTTCTTGCGGGTAAACGAGCCCGTTGGCCGTGGCGACGGCAGTGATGCGTTCGGGGCTCTGGAGACGGGCCAGCTCGAGCTGGAGGTCTCTCAACCGCGCCTCTTCGAAGCCGATCTTCTGTTCGAGCTCATCGAGCTCGAATCCGGATCGGTCGAGCCACACCCGCGACAAGATCAGCGCGAAGAAGGCAACTACGACAACAACCGCGAAGACGACCCACGGCCGGAGCTGGGCCGGGTTGCGACGCGACGGCAGGAGCTCCACCAGATCGAACGACTCGGCGGTTACGGGCTGGGCCGTCATGAGGCGACCTTCTCCACGGCCCGCAGCAGGGCGCTGCGGGCGCGTGGATTGTTCTCGATCTCGATCTGGCCGGGGCGGGCGGCTCTGCGAGTGAGCAGCCGCAACTCGGCCACCGTGTCGCACGCACAGACCGGCAGGTCCGGCGGGCAGGTGCAGACGGCGGCCCCGGCCGCAAACCGGCGCTTCACCAGGCGATCCTCGAGGCTGTGATAGGAGATCACGATGACCCGCCCTCCGGAGCGCACCGCGTCGAGGGCGGCATCCAATCCGGTTGTGAGCGCCGCCAGCTCCTCGTTGACCGCGATGCGGATCGCTTGGAAGGTACGTCGCGCGGGGTGTCTCCGCCGGCGGGCGGGGGCGGGCACGGCATCGGCAACAATGCTCGCCAGCTGCGTCGTGTCCGCCACCGGTCGCGCCTTGACGATGGCGGCGGCGATGCGGTGGGCAAAGCGCTCTTCGCCGAATTGGCGCAGGACTCGGGCGATCTCTTCAGCGGACCAGGCGTTGACGATGTCCCCGGCCCGGTGAGTAGCGTCCGGCCCCATTCGCATGTCGAGCGGACCCGTAGCGTGATACGAGAAGCCGCGAGCGGCAGTGTCGAGCTGGTGCGAGCTA
>CAMYJM010000037.1 GCA_947258635.1 uncultured Acidimicrobiaceae bacterium | reverse complement strand
GCCGGCGCCGACTATGTTCTCGTCCCCTCCTCGAACTTCCCGGACGCACTGGAAGCCGCCGGCGATGACATCACGGTCATTGAGGTGGCCACAATCGCCGACGCGTTGACTTTCCTGGATACCCTGTAAACCCCTGATTCTCGCTGGCCCTAACGGTATCGTGCCGATATGTCCGAAGACCTAGACCCGGACGCGCTTCGAGCGCGCACCTTTTCGATGGTCCGGCGGGGCTTCGATCGGGTGGAAGTTGAGGCCTTCCAGCAGCAGGTGGTCGACCACATCGAGGCCCTTCGAGGCCGGATTCGGGAGATCGAGCAGCGGATCAGCCAGGTCGGCATTACCGACTTGACGGATCTGAAACGGGAGTTCGAAATCGTCGGCGAGGACGTACAAGAGATCCTCCAATCTGCTCGGGATGCGGCTGAAGACATGCGCGACCGCGCTGGCGCCGATGCCGCCAGGTGGCGGGACGAGGCCGCGGCGGATGCCGCCGGCCGGCACCAGGAGGGCCAGAGGCAAGCCGAGACGTTGCGCCGATCGGCTTGGGAGACCTCGGAGAGCATGCTCACCCAGGCGGTCGCCCATGCTGCCGAGATGACCGCCAAGGCCAACGAAGATGTCCTCTTCGTGCGGGCCGAGGCCGAGAGGGAGGCTCTGCGACTCACCGGAGATGCCAAACGTGATGCTGAAGAGCTGTTGCGCTCCGCTCGGGCCGAATCGGAAAAGAAGACGGGCGACGCCCGCAACGAGTGCGAGAGCATGGTGGCGGCGGCCCAACACTCGGTAGATGTCGCCGAGGCGCGAGTGCGGACGCTGGAGCAACGTCGTGCGGAGCTTCTCGACGAGTTGGAGGTCACCCGGGAGGCGCTCGTCGACCTCGAGGATCACATTGCGGGCCGCCGCTCCGCCCTCACTCACGCCACGACCGATCCCACAGAAACCTCGGTGCGCGTGCTCTCGGATGACAAGGACTCCGCCGACCCCAGCCCGGAGGATTGGCTCGACGAGGACGCGACCGTTCGATTGCTGCCGCCGCCGCTGCCCGGGGGGCTGGAACGCGTTGATGCCGATGAGCTTGCTGCTGAAGTCGAGTCGCTGCGGAGCGTCTCGCCCCCGATCGTTCCGATCGAGCCGCCGCGGCACGGCCTCGAGCTGGTCACAGGAGGCTCGGAGAGCTCGGCCGAGGCGGCCTCGCTCGATTTCGAGATCACCAGCGGCGAGTTGCCGGCGGCGGCCGACGTGTCCGCCACAGCCGAGCTCATCGCCGTCGGGGAGAAGGACTCGGAGCCGGAGCCTGGGGAGCCCGAAGTCCAAGACCTGTTCCCCGAAGAGCCGGAGCCGGCCGTTGCGCCGGGCCCCGCGTCTGATGAGGCGGAGCCTGATGAGCCGGAACCGGCCGCGCAGCCGGCAGACGACATCGATAGCCTGTTCGCCAGCTTGCGGGCGCCCCAGCCCGAAGCGCAGCCGGCTCCCACACCGGAGGCCGAGCCGGCTCCCGCACCGGCGGAACAACCGGCACCGCAACCAGAGCCCGAGTCCGAGCCCCAGCCCAAAGCGGAGCCGGCGACGGGGCCCGAGCCGCCGGGTCCTGCCGATCTGCCGACCGAACCGCCGAGGTTGGGCGCGGTCGATCCCTGGGCGCTGCGCGACCGGCTCCTCATACCGGTCACCAATGAGGTGCTGCGGGGAATCAAGCGTTCCATAGTCGAAGCCCAAAACGCGGTCCTCGAAGGGCTCCGCACCGGTGCCGCAGATTGGCGCCCCAAGAAAGCCATGTTCGACGGGGTTGTCGGCGTGGAGGCTCAGGCGATCGCCGCCGGCTCGTACCTGGCGGGAGTTGCTGCCGCCGGCGAGCTCGCCGGCGCGGCCGCGCCCGACCTGCCGGACGGGAGCACGCGGGACTTGTCGAGCGTCGTGACCGACCTGTGGGAGGCAGCCGTCGATGCGATCGAAGGTTCCTCCGAGGGTGGCAGCCGGGAACGCGGGGCGAGCGTCGGCCGGGTCTTCCGGGCGTGGCGGACCGATGAGGCCGAGCGCCGGGTGCGGCGTGTGGCCCATTCTGAGTACAACGCGGGCGTGGTCGCGGGCCTGGCCGCCCTCGGAGTCGCCCATTCGGTCGAGCCCCCGGGAAGGGACCCGGCGGACCCGGACGCCGCGGTGATTCCGGCGTTCTGACTCTTGCGTCCCAAGTCGCAATAGACTGCGCGCCAATGATTAGTCGCGACCCCGTCCCCATTCGCACTGCAGCCCGCCGCAGGTGGCCCGCCTTTCTGATGATCGGCGCGTTCGTCGTGATCTTCACGATCCGATCGGTCGCCACTTTCTGGACCGACTTCCTGTGGTTCTCCGACCTCGGGCAGGCCCGCACTTGGCGAACTCTGATACTCACTCGGGTGTGGCTCGTGCTTGCCGCCACCGTCGTCGCCGCGATCCTGTTCTGGGTGAACCTGGCCCTGGCCGACCGGCTGTCGCCGCGGACGCTGAGCCTGAGCGGGAGCCCCGATGAGGAGCTGCTCGAGAGGTTCCAGGACTGGGTGACCCCGCGTATCCGATGGGTGCGCCTCGTTGTTGCCGGCTTCTTCGGCTTGATGGTGGGTCTCGGCGCTTCGGTCTGGTGGCGCGACTGGCTGCTTTATCGCCATGGGGGCAGCTTCGGGATAGTGGACCCGATATACAACAACGACATCGGTACGTACGTCTTCAAGCTGCCGTTCTACCGCGACTTGTTCGGCTGGACGTTCCAGCTCTTTCTAGTCATCGCGCTCGTGACGGCTGCACTCCACTATCTCAACGGCGGCATTCAGGTGCAGCGTCGGGTTTCGCCCGGGGTGAAGGTGCACCTCTCAGTGTTGTTTGCCGTGCTGGCTCTGCTCAAGGCTTTCGGGTATTGGCTCGACAGGTGGGAGCTGCTGTACTCGGATCGGGGCACGGTGCTCGGTGCATCCTTCACCGACATCAACGCGCAACGTCCGGCATTCCAGCTCCTGATCATCATCTCCGTGGTGGCGGCGATCATCCTCCTCGTCAACATTCGCTTCCAGGGTTGGACGCTCCCGGCGGTGGCCGTTGGACTGTGGCTGGTCACTTCGATCGGCATCGGTGGGATCTACCCCCTCATCGTGCAGCGATTCCAGGTGCAGCCCGACGAGCTCAACAAGGAGATCGAGTTCGTCGCCCACAACATCGAGTTCACGAGGCAGGCCTACGGGATAGCCGACATCGAGGTCGAGGAGTTCAGGGCGTCATCCGAGCTGACCGCCGCCGACCTCGAAACGAACAACGACACCGTCGACAACATCCGATTATGGGACCCGTCGGTGCTCAACACCACTTATCAGCAGCTCCAGGCGATCATGACCTTCTACGACACCTCGGACGTCGATGTCGATCGATACCGGATCGACGGCAAGCTGACCCAGGTGATGGTCTCGTCGCGCAACCTCGATGAGGCCAACATCCCGGCGCGGGGATGGGTCAACGATGTCACCCCGGAAGGTCAACCGGACTTCTTCGTCAAGGACATCCCGCCCGTCGGCAGCGCGATCCCGATCACAGAGCCCCGGGTGTACTTCTCCGACGACGCTTCGGACGAGTACGTCATCGCCGGCACCATGCAGGATGAGGTCGACTTCCCGGTAGCCGGCAACGTCGAGAACATCCAATACAACAACTATGAGGGCGACGGGGGAGTGCCGCTCGGCGGATTCTTCCGGCGGCTGGCTTTCTCCGCCCGATTTGCCAACTGGGACACGATGATCTCCAGCCGGCTCAACGCTGAAAGCCAGGTTCTGCTGGTGCGCAACATCCGGGACCGAATAGCCAAGCTGACGCCCGGCTTCCTCTACCCGGATGCCGATCCTTATCTGGTTGTGCTCGATGGGAAACTTGTCTGGGTCGTCGACCTGTATACGATCAGCGATCGCTACCCCTATTCGTCCCAAGCCCTCGTCGGCCGGCTCGACGCTGTCGCTCCGGGGCTGCCCAACAACTTCAACTACATCCGCAACTCCGTGAAAGCCACCGTCAGCGCCTTCGACGGCGAGGTCACCTTTTACGTTGTCGACGACACCGATCCTCTGATCGCCGCCTATCAGCGTATCTTCCCGACCCTGTTCACTCCCGGTTCGGCGATGTCGCCGGAGCTGGTCGAGCATTTGCGCTATCCCGAAGACATGTTCCGCCTTCAGTCTGACATGTACACGACGTACCACATGACCGATCCGAGGCAGTTCTTCTCGAGCGTCGATCCTTGGGTGATCGCGCTGGATCCTTCGACGTCCGAGCGGGCGGTGCCCTTCCGCTCCCGAACGCTCAACGTGGCAGCAGCCAACGACAAGCCGATGCTGCCGTACTACCTGTTGATGAAGCTTCCCGAGGACCAGGACGACCCGGATCCGAGCTTCATCCTGATGCAGCCGTTCACGCCCCGCGGTCGGCCGAACATGGTGTCGTTCATGGTGGCCAAGTCGGGGCCGGAAGACTACGGCCAGATCATCGACTTCCGCCTGCCGTCAGGCACGCTGCAGCAAGGCCCCCGCCAGGTTGGGGAGTTGATCAACCAGGACCCGGTCATCTCGCCTGAATTCTCGCTGCTCGGCCAGGGTGGATCGCGCGTCATCCAGGGCAACATGCTGATCGTGCCGATCGGCGATTCGTTGCTGTACGTCCAGCCGATCTACATCACTGCCGAGCGTGATGAAGACACCGGCCAGGCCCAGGTGCCCGGCGCCCCCGCTCCATCGACCGGGCTCACCGGCATCCCCGAGTTCAAGAGGGTGGTCGTCTCGTATAACGGCACGATCAAGATGGCGGACTCGCTGGACGGCGCGCTGGCCGCGGTATTCGGCGCTGCGGTGAGTCCCGATCCTGATGGTGGCGAGATCCCCGACGTCGTGGCCGATCTGATTTCCGCTGCGGTGCAAGCGCTCGCAGACGCAGATGCGGCTTTGCGCGCCGGCGACCTTGCGACGTATCAGGCGAAGGTCAACGAGGCTGCCGATCTGCTGGCCCGGGCCGACGATCTGGCGGCGGCTGCTGTGGACGCCGACGGGTAACCGGGCGCGGCTGCCACTGGGCCACGATCACGGTCGGCTCGGCGAACCCGGGCCCCTGGTTCGCCCGTCCCTCGAGAAGGAGGCGTACCGACCGGCCGACGTTGTTGGTCAATGGGGCGTGGGTTTGTCATGAGCGATGACTAGTCACTCTGGTCGGCCCATAATTGGGGATGTTCCGCGGTCCTCGGTCCCGGTACTCTCGTGAGACCAGCCAAAGGGGGCATAGGTGGGAACAGTATCTGACAAGAAACTCTGGCGGCTATTGCCGGCGGTGGGACTGCTCGTAGCAGCCATGGCGGCCCCGGCCGCGGCCACGCCACCCGATGGTGCTGGTGAGCACAAGGTGACAATCTGTCACGTCACCAACTCGGCGACCAATCCATACGTCGTCATCACGGTCGATGTGGCCGCCTTTGATGGCCAGGGCGCCAATGATCACACCCATCACGCCAGCAAGGATGGGCGGGTCGACGTCGTCTTCGAAGACGGCGAGTGCCGCGGTGACACTCCTGGGCCGAGCCTGTAGCAGTACGAGCTCATACATCGAGGAGGGCGGGCCCGATCGGGAGTCGCTCTCTTCTCTAGTGAGCGCTTGGAGAACGCCGGGCGACTGGTCTCGACCGACGGACCTCTAGCGAGTGCCCCAGTCGTATGTCTGCTTGACCAGGCTCACGAAGGTGAATACCTCGATCGAATCGATCGAATCGTGGGCACCAAGCCGATTCATCAGATCCAGTAGGTGGTCGTTGTCCTCGCATACGACTTCACAGATCACATTGAAACGGCCCGTGGTGATCGCCAGGTAATCCACCTCTTGGAGCTCGGCCATGAACTGCGCCGCGGCATGAGGGCCGCCGGCGGTCTGAATGCCCATCAACGCTTGGATCTCGAAGCCCAGCGTGGTGGGATCGGTGACGGCAACGACCTCCATCACGCCGCTTTCGATGAGGTGGAGCACCCGCTGCCGGGTGGCCGGCGCCGAGAGGCCGACCAGGGGGCCGAGTTTGGTGTACGACATCCGCCCATCTGCCTGCAGGTGTCGAACGATCGCCTTGTCGGTGTCATCCAAACGAATCGGTCCGTCAGAGCCCTTGTGATTTCGTTCCGCTCGTGGAGAGGCCATCGACGAAACTATCGCTTGCGTCGGCGTCCATTGCAAGTAATAATTCGCTGCCAATGCGGGTCCTGGTTGTCTATCGGTTGAAGGCGGACGTCATGGTGGAGGCCGTGCGTACTTCGGGGGACACCGCAACCGGCGGCATGGAAGCGACAGCCGACCGTCGCGCCGGAGGCTCGGTGGTGACGCCGTGACCGCCATACGCACGCTGGCTCTCGCCGGCAGCCCGGCCGACCGCGGCCGGGTCCACGGCCTGGCATACGGGGCCGTTATCAGGCGCTACACCGAGGACCGCATGGCGATTGTGGCTGCCGGCACCTTGACCGCCGGCGTCGGCATCACCCGCGAGGCCATCCTCGATCTCGCGGCGCGGATGCTTCCCGCCCACCAGAGCTACGCGCCGGATCTCTACGCCGAGATGGTTGCCATCGGAGACGCCGCCGGGCTCACCGCGGCGGAGATGATCGTCGTCGGTGGTTTCACCGACTTCGTCGACGCGGTCCGCGGGTCGTTCGGCGAGGCGCCGATCGAGGACACCTGTACGGCATTCATCGTGCCCGACGACATGGCCGGTGGCGCCGGGTTCTTTGGCCAAACGTGGGACATGCACGACTCGGCGACTGAGCACATCGTGATGCTCGACGTGGCCGGAGGCGACGCTCCCCGTGCCCTGGTGTTTTCTACCTTCGGATGCGTCGGCCAGATCGGCATGAACGACGCGGGTATCGCCATCGGGATCAACAACCTCACCGCGATGGGCAAGATCGGAGTCACCTGGCCGTTCGTGGTGCGCAAGGCGCTTCAACAGAGCACTCTCGAGGACGCCACAGCGTGTGTCGTCGATGCCGATCTCGCCGGAGCGCACAACTACTTGCTCTTCGACGCCGGCGGCAATGGGGTGAGCATCGAGGCCATGCCCGACGCCCTCGGCGTCGAGATGCTCGACGAGACGCCCGTTGTGCACACGAACCACTGCCTGCATCCCATCACCCAGGCCGAGGAAGCGCCGCGGCCTCCGGCGCTGCAGGCCAGCTCGAAAGCGCGCCTGGCGCGGGCGACCGAGTTGCTGGACGGGGACTCGTTCGGAGTCGACGATCTCATGGCCCTGACGCGAGATCCAGACGCGATCTGCCAGGTGTCCGCACCGCCCTACCACGTCGAGTCTTGTGGAGCCGCCATCATGCGTCCCAGGACGGGTGAGTTCTGGGCGGTTGCCGGGCGCCCCGACGGCAACGAGTACGAGAGGTTCAGCCTCACATGAGCGAGCTGCGCTACGTCAACCTCACCCACGACCTGGCCGAGCAATGCGCCGCGTTGGAGCACAGGGTCTTTCCCCATACCGAGCCGGAGGGCCTGTTCACCGTCGAGGGCGTCCACGCCTATGCCGACATCTTCCCGGAGGGGTTCTTCGTCTGCCTCGACGCGGACCGGGTCGTCGGCCAGGCGGCGGGCATCTTCCTCGACTTCGACTTCGACGACACTCAGCACACCATCGCCGAGATCACGGGCGAGCATCAGTGCGCCAACCACAACGCTGCCGGCGATTGGTACTACGGAACGGACATCGTGGTCGACCCCGCATACCGCAGGCGCGGTATCGGCAAAGAGCTGTATGAACTGCGCAAGGACGTCGTACGCCGCTTCAACAAGAAGGGGATCGTCGCCGGCGGCTACATGCCGGGATTCGCCGCCCACAAGGACGAGATGGCGGCGGCCGCCTACATAGATCGTGTCGTCGCCGGGGAGATCTACGATGCGACACTGAGTTTTCAGCTCGCGAACGGGTTTGAGGTACGTGGAGTTTTGGAAGGGTACGTCGAAGACGATCACACCGATGGGTGGCATGCGTTGATCGTCTGGGACAACCCCGACCACGAGGAGTCGGCGTGACCATGTCACGGCGCCACAGCGATGGCCGGCGGGGGCGCGGTCGTCCGAGCAGAAGGAGACCAAATCATGGAACCAAATAGCCCAAGGCACATTTCATCAAGGCACATTTCATCAAGGCATAAGGGATCGATGGACGCGGTGGCGGCGCTGGCGGCCCGCTCCGGTATGGACCGCCGCGAGTTTCTCAAGCGGTTGGGCCTGACGGGCGCACTGCTCACCGGGGGGCCGGCGCTGTTGGCGGCATGCGGCGTCGACACTGCCGAGACCACAACGACCGCGGCTGCCGTCGGCAGCACGACAACTTCGGCGGCCCCGATGTCGACCGAGCTGAACTTCGCCAACTGGCCGTTCTATATCGACGTGCTCGAGGACGGCTGGTTCGACACGACCTCGCTCGACGACTTCATGGAGGCGACCGGGATCTCGGTCAACTACTTCGAGGAAATCAACGACAACGACGAGTTCTTCGGCAAATACCAGGCTCCGCTTTCGCAGGGGCAGAACATCGGCCGGGACATTGCCGTCCTCACCGACTGGATGGCGGCTCGCTTCATCCGCCTCGGCTGGACCGAGGAGCTCAACTACGACAACATCCCGAACGCAGTCAACCTCGTCGAGGCGCTGAAGAGCCCGGGTTTCGACTCGACCCGCAAGTACACCCTGCCGTGGCAGTCCGGCCTGACGGCGCTCGGCTACGACCCCAACGCCACCGGGCGTGAGCTGACGTCGATCAACGACATCTTCGACCCGGCGTTTGCCGGCAAGGTGACGATGCTCACGGAGATGCGTGACACGATGGGCCTCGTCATGCTGGGCATGGACATCGACCCGGCAACCGCCACCGTCGACGACGCCAAGGCGGCCACAGACAAGATGCAGAAGGCCGTCGACGATGGGCAGATCCGGGCCTTCACCGGCAACGAGTACACCGCCGACCTGGCGTCCGGAGACGCCTGGGTGTCCTTCGCCTGGTCCGGCGACGTGATCCAGCTCCAGGCGGACAACCCCGACCTGAAGTTCGTCGTACCCGAAGAGGGGGCGATGCTGTGGTCGGACAACATGCTGATCCCGAAAGGCGCCGAGAACAAGCAAAACGCCGAGATCTACATGAACGACGTGTACGACCCGCGCGTGGCAGCCAAGATCGAGAGCTGGGTGAACTTCATCTGTCCGGTCAAGGGTGCCCAGCAGGCGATGCGCGACCTCGGAGCGGAGATCGAGGACGAGGAACTGGTGGCGCTGGCGGACGATCCGCTGATCTTCCCGAGCGACGCCGACCTGGCCAAAACTCACATCATCAAGGACCTCAACGAGGACGAAGAGACTGAGTGGAACACGCTGTTCCAGGCCGTGCTCGGTGCCTGACGCAACCACCGGCGAAGAGGCGAGGGGCTCCCATGAGCCCCTCGCCGTCGAGCTCTCCGGGGTCACCAAACGTTTCGGCGACGTAGTCGCCGTCGACGACATCACGCTGGAGATCGGCGAGAACCGCTTCTACGCGCTGCTCGGGCCTTCGGGCTGCGGTAAGACGACAACTCTGCGCATGATCGGGGGCTTCGAGGATCCCGATGCCGGCTCGATCCGGCTGCACGGTGAAGACGTCACCGGCCTCAAGCCATACCAGCGTCCGGTGAACACGGTGTTCCAGAGCTATGCGCTCTTTCCGCACCTCAATGTCTTCGAGAACGTCGCCTTTGGGCTGCGCCGCAAGAAGGTCCCGTCGGCGGAGGTGACCGAGCGGGTCGGCGAGATGCTCGACCTGGTGCAACTCGTCGGCATGGACAAACGCAAGCCCGGCCAATTGTCGGGCGGGCAGCGGCAGCGGGTGGCTTTAGCGCGCGCCCTGATCAATCACCCGCGGGTTCTGCTCCTCGACGAGCCGCTCGGCGCCCTCGACCTCAAGCTGCGCAAGGAGATGCAGATCGAGCTGAAGCGGATCCAGAACGAGGTGGGCATCACGTTTGTTCACGTCACTCACGACCAGGAGGAGGCCATGACGATGGCCGACACCATTGCCGTGATGAACGAGGGCCGTATCGAGCGTCTCGGTGGTCCCACCGAGATCTACGAGGATCCGCGATCGGCCTTCGTTGCCGGGTTCCTCGGTGCCTCGAACCTCATGCAGGGCGACCGCAAGGGGAATGCCGCGACGCTGCAAGACGGCACAACGATCGCGCTGCCCGAAGCCGGCGCTGCCGGGGTCGACGGCGACATCCAGTTGGGGGTGCGTCCCGAGAAGATGAGCCTGCAGGCGCCTGAAGCGGCGCCCCCCGGAGCGAACTCGATCCTCGCCACAGTCGTCGATGTCTCCTTCATCGGGGTGTCGACTCACTACCTGCTGCGCACCTCGTGGGGCGCCGACCTCGTGGTAGTCGTGCAGAACCTCGATGACGAGCGCCATGCTGCCGGGTCGTCGGTTGCCGCCACCTGGCTGCCGCAGCACACGTTCGTGGTGTCATGACGACGGACACGGCAACTCCCCCCGCGGCCACCCCTCCGGGTGCTGGTCAGACCGCGGGCGCCGCTTCCTCCAAGTCGAAGCGCAAGCGAGTGCCCTACCTGCTTCTGTTGCCCGGCGGCATCTGGCTGATCATGTTCTACGTCATTCCGATGATCCAGCTCGCCGGGGTCTCGCTCCAGGAGGGGAGCTTCCAGACCGGCTACAGGTTCACCTGGGCGTGGGGCAACTACAGCGCGGCCTTCACCGCGTTCGGCGGGCACTTCATCCGCTCGATCCTCTATGCCGGCACCGCCACGCTGCTCGCCCTGCTCATCGGCTATCCGCTGGCTTACGCCATTGCGTTTCGGGGCGGCCGCTATCGCAACCTGCTGCTGATCCTCGTGTTGATGCCGTTCCTGACACCATTCCTGCTGCGCACGCTGGCGTGGAAGGTGATCCTCGCCGACAGTGGCTGGGTCGTCGGCGTCCTCCAGTCGATCGGCATCATCGCCGAGAATGGGAGGCTGCTGGCCACCGGGTGGGCGGGGGTCGCCGGCATCACCTACAACTTTCTGGCGTTCATGACACTGCCGATCTATGTGTCTCTCGAGAAGATCGACCCATCGCTCATCGAGGCGGCCCAGGACTTGTACTCCAACTCGCGCACCGCCTTCCGCAAGGTCACCTTGCCGCTGTCGCGGCCCGGGATCGTGGCCGGGACGCTGCTGACGCTGATCCCCGCCTCGGGCGATTTTGTCAACGCCCAGCTGCTGGGGAACCCGCAGCAGCTCATGATCGGCAATGTGATCGACAGCCGGTTCTTACGCATCGTGGACTATCCGACCGCGGCCGCCCTGTCGTTCACGCTGATGGTGGCCATCCTGCTGATCGTCATTCCCTATGTGCGGGCCGTGGGTACTGAGGACCTGGTCGCATGAAGCGGTTCCTCGACTTCGCCCGGCACCACCTGATCACCGTCTACATGGTGGGGGCGCTCGCCTACCTGTTCGTCCCGGTGGTCGTGGTCATGCTGTTCTCGTTCAACGACAACCGGGGACGGTTCAACTTCACCTGGCGGGGCTTCACGTTGAAGCATTGGGCCAACGCTTTCGAGGTGCCCAACCTCTTCGACTCCCTCGTCAAGAGCTTCCAGATTGCCTTTCTCTCGGCACTGGTGGCGACGATCCTCGGCACGCTGATCGCGCTGGCGCTGGTTCGCTATCGCTTCAAGGGTCGCTCGACGACGAACTTCCTGCTGTTCCTCCCGATGGCCACGCCCGAGGTTGTGCTCGGCTCGTCGCTGCTGGCGCTCTTCTTGACGCTGAGCATCCCCACCGGATTCGGCACGATCGTCGTTGCGCACATCCTCTTCAACATCAGCTACGTCGTCGTGACCGTCAAAGCGCGCCTGTCCGGGTTCGACCGGCACCTCGAGGAGGCGGCGATGGATCTCTACGCCAACGAGTGGACGACATTCGTGAAGGTGACGCTGCCGATGATCCTGCCGGGGGTGTTCGCCGCCTTCATGCTGGGGTTCGCGCTGTCCTTCGACGATTTCATCATCACGAACTTCAACTCGGGCGGAACGGTGACGTTCCCGCTCTACATCTGGGGTGCCGCCCGGGTGGGCGTGCCGCCGCAGGTGAATGTCTTTGGAACGGCCATCTTCGTCATCACGGTCTCGATCATGCTCCTGACCGTGACGCTGCAACGCCGCAGTGACGCCAACGTCGCCTAGAGAATCGAACAACCAGCGCGCTCCAGAAAGGACCAAGATGAGCAAGCCGGTGCCCGAGAGGGCCCAAGTGGTGATCGTCGGCGGGGGTGTGATCGGCGCCAGTGTGGCCTACCACCTCACAAAGCTCGGCTGGACGGATGTCGTCCTCATCGAGCGCGACAAGCTCACTTCGGGCACCACATGGCACGCCGCCGGGCTGATCGTCTCGGGGGGAATGACGACCGAGACCCTGGCGTGGATGGCCAAGTACACCCGTGAGCTCTACGAGGTCCTCGAGGACGAGACCGAGCTGTCGACCGGCTTCCGCCCCATCGGCTACCTGCAGACCGGTGCCACCCCGGATCGCATCGACAAGCTGCGCCGCGAAGCGGATTTCCTGCGCGGCGTCGGTATCGAGCGTGAAGAGATCTCGCCGGCTGAAGTACAGGAGCTGTGGCCGATCCTCGACACAAGTGATGTGATCGCCGGGTTCTACACCGCCGAGGAGGGCCAGGCCGATCCCGCCAACTGCGCCATGTCGCTCGCCAAGGGGGCCCGCATCGGCGGCGTACAGGTCCTCCAGGACACCCCGGCGACCGGTTTCGTCATCGAGAAGGGCCGGGTCACCAAGGTGAAGACGGCTCGCGGCGACATCGAGTGCGAGCACGTCGTCAACTGTGCCGGCGCCTGGGCTCGCCAGCTCGGGGCGATGGCCGGTGTGTCGGTTCCGCTCCAGGCCGCCGAGCACGCCTACTTGATCACCGACCAGATCGAGGGCGTCAAGACCATGCCCGTCCTCGAGGACCCCGACCGCTACGCCTACTACCGCGAGGAGACCGGCGGGGTGATGGTGGGCCTCTTCGAACCGCTGGCGGCGCCGTGGAGCGTCGACTTCGTGCCCGACGATTTCAGCTTCGGCGAGATCCCCAACGACTGGGACCGGCTCGCTCCCTTCCTGGAGAAGGCGATGGAGACGATTCCGATCCTACAAGAGGTGGGGATTCGCAAGCTGTTCACCGGGCCGGAGAGCTTCACGGCCGACAACTCGTCGCTGATGGGCCCGGCCCCCGAGGTGGAGAACTACTGGGTGGCCGCCGGGTTCAACTCGCTGGGCATCCTGCTCGGGGGTGGCGCCGGCAAGATCATGGCGGAGTGGATCGTCGAAGGCGTGCCGCCGGTCGACGTCACCGACGTCGATATCGCCCGGGTGCATCCCTACGAGGCGACGCCGCGCTTCCGCCGGGACCGCACCGTCGAGCTGCTCGGGAGGCTCCACTCGACCGGGTCGTGGCCCCACTCCCAGCCGATGCGGGCGCGCAACGCGCGTCGCTCCGTTTTGCACGACCGATTGGCGGCCGCCGGGGCCCGCTTCGGCGTGTCGGCGGGCTGGGAGAACACCGAGTGGTTCGGCCCGGTGGGCAAGGAGTTCCCGCACGAGCGCTCCTACCGGCGCCAGGCGTGGTGGGAGCACCACGCGGCGGAGCATCACGCCACCCGCAACGCAGTGGCGCTGTACGACATGTCTTCGATGTCCAACTTCATAGTGGAAGGGCCCGACGCCGAGCGCCTCCTGAACCACCTCAGCGGCAACGACGTCGCCGTGGAGCCGGGCCGCTGTGTGTACACGCAGTGGATGAATCGCGCCGGCAAGGTGCTCGCCGACCTCACCATCACCAGGCTCGCCGCAGATCGTTTCATGGTGGTTGTGGCCGAGTTCTTCCATCGCCGTGTTGAAACCATGCTGCGGCGTGCCATCGGGCCCGACGACCGGGTTTGGGTCTACGACGCCACGTCGGGCTTCACGATGATGAGTGTGCAGGGCCCCAAGTCGCGGGATCTGCTGGCGAAGATCACCGATGCCGATCTGTCCAATGAAGCGTTCCCGTACTTCACCGCCCGGCACATCGATCTCGAGTTCGCCCTGGGCTGGGCGTTCCGCATGAGCTTCGTCGGCGAGTTGGGTTGGGAGCTGTACGTGCCCTCCGAGTTCGCCCCCGGCGTGTACGACGCCCTGGTGCGAGAAGGTGAGGAGTACGGCCTGGCGCACGCCGGCATGGTGACCCTGGAGAGCACTCGCACCGAGGCGGGCCGCAAGGACTACGGGCTCGACATGGAGAACACCGACTCCCCGCTGGAGGCCGGTCTCGGCTTCGCCGTTGACTTCGACAAGCCGGGTGGCTTCGTCGGGCGCGACGCGCTGCTGGCGGACAAGGAAGCGGGCCCGTTGAAGCGGCGGCTGGTGCAGTTCCTCCTCGAGGACTCGGAGCCGCTGCTATTCGGTGAGGAGCCCATCTTCCGCAACGGCGAGCGGGTGGGCTACCTGCGCTCCGGCAACTACGGCCACACGCTGGGCGCGGCGATGGGCTTCGGGTACGTCGAGCATGAGGGCGGCGTCACGGCGGACTTCATCCGGGAGGGCGGCTACGAGATCCAGGTGGCGGGGGAGATGATCCCGGCCCAGGCCTCGTTGCGCCCCATGTACGACCCGCAGGGCGAGCGCGTCAGGATGTGAGCGGCGTGCGGTCTGCGAGCAGCCACGGGCAAGCATTCAACTCATCTCGCTCTCGTGCCGATGAACTTGGGAAGCCGACTCGAGGTGAATCGAATGTACAAGACCCGGATTGTTGTTGTCGCGCTGGCGTTGACTGTTGCCGCGTGTGGGGGGACGTCGGAGGGAGCCGACACTCAGCCGCGGTCGACCGCGCCGTTGACGACGACGCTGGCGCCCGGGGAAACCACGGTGGCGCCCGTCGCGACGACATCGGCGCCCGACGCAACAACTCCGGCGGTGCGGCCCGGTGCCGGCGTCCCGGCGCAAATGGCTGTAGTGCATGCCGCCATCGACAAGGTCGCCGCCGAACCGCCGTCCCGTATCGAAGGGATCATCGAGATGTCCGGCCTCGATTCCGACTTCGGTCGCATGGATCTCAGCATTCCCTTCTCCACCTCGTTCGACCTGGTCACGGGCGACGGCCACATGCTCATGGATTTCAGCGGGATGGCCGAGATGATGGCGGAGCAGGCACCGCAGTTTGCCGACGCCTTCGACAGGTTTGAGATTCGCCAGATCGGTGACACCGCCTATGTGAGTTTCGGGATGCTCAACATGATGTTTGGCGTGGAGAGCGAATGGCTGGCAATGCCGGTCGAAGACGGCCAAGGATTCGCCTCGGGATTCACGTCGGGCATCAATCCGTACGACGCCACGGAGTTTCTGGAGTCGTTGCCGGGCTCAGGCGGCGAGCTGACGGCGATCGGCAACGAAACACTGCGCGGCATCGAGACGACCCGCTACCGGGCGCTGTTCGATCTAGCGGCGATGGCAGAACTCGATCCGGATGCGTATGCCGAGCTGCAGGCGTCGGGGCCGATGGGCTTCGACGAGCTGCCCATGGACTTCTGGATAGATGGCCAGGGTCGGATGCATCGCTACCTATTCGAGTTGGACGGATCCTCCTTTGGTGACGTGCCGGCCGGCGAGCAATTCGAGTACATGAGAGTCCAGTTCGACTTCTCCGGATTCGGCGAGCGGGTGACCGTTGCGCCGCCACCGTCCGGAGACGTGACCGACGTCGCGGACCTCGGTGACATGTTCGGCGGCTTCGGCGCCGCCGAGGGCTAGACCCTCCGCATGTGTCCCCCCACCGGAGGGGGGGAAGGTCCCTCGAGGCGCCCCTCTGGGGCGCCGCAG
>CAMYJM010000036.1:3144-15662 GCA_947258635.1 uncultured Acidimicrobiaceae bacterium | reverse complement strand
AATCAGGATCGTACTGGCGATCACAACGTGTCGTGATATTGCTCCGGCCGAGCCCTTCGCGGTCGGGCAAAACCAGGCGGAGTTGGAGCGCCTGAGTGAGGCGAGCCGGATCGCCTGGCAGGTGGGGCGCTGGAGCGGGTGCGGTCCGAACGTCTCACGGACTGGCTGTGCCTGAACCAGCCGGGCGCAGTGTTGAGTGGCGGCTGACATGTGAGGCGGACCAGACCTAGCCTGGTCGATTGCGGTGAAGGCATCTGGAAGCAGTGCGATGCATAGCAACTCGTCGCTGGGAGCAGGCAACTTCGATCCGTGGGTCGAGGTGATCGAGGACGCGCTGCGGCACAACGTCCGGGAGCTGCACCGCTACGGCGGGCGTCCGCTGCTGGCGGTCGCCAAGAACAACGCCAATGGCATCGGAATCGCCGCAGCCGGCCCGATCCTGGATTCGATGGACGAGGTCGTCGGGCTCGCCGTGGTCCGGGTGGGAGAAGCGGTTGCGCTTCGCGAGGCCGGGGTGACCAAGCCGATCCTGTTGATGGCCCACGTTGCGGGTGACGAGGCGGAGATGCTGATCGGTCTCGGCGTCAGGTTGACTCCCTTTCACGACGACTCCGCGGAGCTGTTGGCGGATCTGGCGCGCCGCAGCGGAGGGCCCGTCCCGGTGCATGTGTTCGTCGACACGGGTATGCACCGCATCGGGATGCCGTACGGGCGAGCCGCGGATTGGATTGCCGGCCTCGCCGCCTCCGGTGCGGTCAAAATCGAAGGCGCTTACACCATGTTCTCGGGAGCCATCCGCGATGGGGAGGTGTTCGATCGCGAGCACCTGCGCCGGTTCCTGGCCGTCGTTGCCGATGTGCAGGCCCGGGGGGTCGATCTCGGGGTCCTCCATGGGGCCCCCTCGGATCAGCTGGTGCGCTCACCGGAGGTGAATGCGCTCGATCTGATCCGCCCCGGTGGAGCGATCTACGGGCTGAACGAATACCGCACCGACCCCGCCGGCAATCCGATCATGGATCTGCGTCCCGTGTTCCGCCTGAGGGCCCGCCTCGTGCGTGTCGAGCAACTGCAGACCGGGGAAGGCGTCAGCTTCCATCACCGTTACCGGGCCGAGCGCCCGACGTGGATCGCGACGATCCCGGTAGGGCACACCGACGGCTACCCCAAGGACGCCGCCGGCAATGCCCATGTCCTGGTCGGGGAGCGACTCTATCCCGTGATCGGCCTCGTCAGCTCCAACCACACGATCATCGAGGTTGGCGAGGACAAGACCGTCGCCGTCGGCGACATCGCCACGCTGGTCGGGCCGGACAGGGAAGAGATCACGCCCATCGAGCTGGCGCGCCGGACCGGCCTCGAGCGGGATTACTGGCTCGTGACCAAGCTCAACCCGTTGCTCGCCAGGCGAGTGGTGTAGCCGGGGCTGGAGCCGGGTGGAGGACTGCCCGGCCCGGGACCGCACGTGTTGATTCCGATCCGCTTGCGCGGTCTTGGTGAACACCCGCTATGTCACCGCTCTATGGGCCCGAATCAATGTCCACCTTCTCGCCGACGAGAACTGCCGACTCACTTCCGCGGGCCGAGCCGTCGGCGGGACAAGCATCACCAACCCGGTGCCATGACTGACGGAGTCGCCTCACCAACCCGGGTCGCTACCGTGACCCGGTGACAGCCTTCACACCACGACCGATCCGGGATCTCTCGGAATCGCTCGACTGGAAGCCGGGTGCCGCCACGCTGTCGGGGCGGGCCGCCAACGTCATTGTCAACGAGGCGCTCCATGAGCTCGACAGAGCATTCGCCGGCTACATGGGTGAACCAGCCGTGCCATCGCTGCTTACCTATGCCAAGCACGCCTCCCGCACGGTCGGCAGTCAGCTGGCTCGGATGGAGGCGACGATGCGCTCTCTGCGCTACTTCGACCTGAACGCGCTCGCCGATATTCGCCGTGACACCCAAGGAGCGCCGGCGCTCAGTGGCCAGGTACGCGTTCTGGCAACCGAGTTCATCCGCAACCCCTTTCGCTTCTATGGGACCCTGCGCACCCTGCGGCTAGCAATCCAATGGGGCAACTTGCAGGCGTACGGGTCGCTGGTACCCGTGTTCAATCGCTATCTCGAAGCCGAGCATGCAGGCGAGGATGGCCTAGCTGCGCCGCAACGGGAGGGTTATGGGGGCTCTCCCCTCGATCCCCAGGGACTCGTGCTCCAAGCGTTCCGGCTGTATCAGGCCGCCCACAGGATCGGAATGGCTTTGCCTGATGTTGATTCCGCAGAGCGGAACCGACTGATGGACGTTCGCCGGCGTGTTGCGTTCAGTGCCACCCTGACGCTATCGCTCCATGAGCAGATGCTGTTCCAGGCCAGCGAATGCTACGACGACAAGGTCGTCAAGAGAGTCGTCGGCCGCCTGACCCCGACGTTGGCGATCGAAGATCCAGTCGACACAATGTACCTCCTGCCCAACGGGGGCAATTGGGCCGAGTTCACCGACCGGATGGGACTCGCTGAGGCCGCCGGCAGCGCCGATGTGACGTTGATTGACCCATCCGGCTTGGAGCGCCGATATCGCCTCACCGGACGTGGCGGCCCAGGGGGAACGATCTTCGACTACCTGTCGTCCCGGTTCCTCGATCCCGAGGCGGCGGAAGGTGTGGCGGCCCGCCCCCTGCCGCTCCCGGCGTACGACGACGGCGAAGGACGTGCCATCGATCGACTTCGCCAGAGCTACCGGCGAGTCCGGGGCACCTATCGGCCCACGGCGTCGACATAGGTCGGGCGTCCGACACGCTGCGGTGGCACCGGGGCCAGGCCGGCGCAGTGGAGGTACTCGACGCCGAGTGCCCGGAAACACGTAGTCGACGATGGAGTTGGCCATCTTGACGTTGGGTGGCCCTCCATCATGCCGCGTGGCCCGGAGCCCGGGCTGAGCGACGCATCGCAGGCATATCGAGCTATGAGGTGTCCGCCGACGGCGACACGTGGCAATCGATACGCTCAAGATCCGGTGCACCAGCCAGACACTGTGCTCCTGTCACAGCTGTGGCCTGGGTGTGCAACAGATGCCGTATGGTCCTGTCACATGTGTCGCTCCCAGCGTGCCCCCTCTGTCAGCTACACCCCTTCGAGTCCCCGCAGTTGAGGCACCGGTAGCAGCTCCCGTTCCTGACCGTGATGTGCCCGCAGGTGTCGCACAGGGGGGCGTCGCCCATCTTGTCCGCCAGCACCGCCTGGATCGCCGCCGTTTGCACGCCGGTGGCGGTCATTGCCGCCATAGTGCCGGGGCCGTCGGGCCGCGGCGCCGGAGCGGCTTCGAGGGTTCCGTTGCGGACCACCGTGGGCGAATCTCCGTCCCGCAAGTCCACGACCTGGTCTACGAATGCCGCGGCGGCCTTCTGGGCGTCGATGTCGTCTTCCATGATCGCCTCCACCAGTTCGGGCTGGTAGCCGGTGTCCACCGCAGCGCCCTTGGGGGGCTCGGGGAGACCGACTCGCTCCGGGGGCACCTGGGCCAGCTCGTCGCGGTGCAGGTACTCGACGCCTAGCGCCCGAAAGACGTAGTCGACGATGGAGTTGGCCATTTTGATGTTGGGGTGACCCTCCACGATGCCCCTGGGCTCGAACGTCTGGAACGTGAACGTGTCGACGTACTCCTCGAGGGGGACGCCGTACTGGAGGCCCTTGGAGACGGCGATGGCGAAGCACGACAAGATGCCGCGCAGGGTGGCGCCTTCCTTGGCCAGGTCGAGGAACAGCTCACCGAGGGTGCCGTCCTCGTACTCGCCGGTGCGCATGAACAGCTTGTGACCGCCGATGCGGGCCTCCTGGGTGAAGCCATCACGGCGCCCGGGAAGCAGGAACCTTGGCCGGGGCAGGTTCGAGTACGCCTCGGTGGGGGAGATGCCGGGGTGGACCATGCCGCCGTGGATCTGCTGCTCGACAACGAGTGCCTCTTCGATCGCCTCTTCTTCCTCGTCGGAGGTGCCCTCCTCGGAGGTCGCCGACAGCGGCTGGGATGCCTTGGAGCCGTCGCGGTAGAGGGCCATTGCCTTGAGGCCGAGCTCCCAAGACATCCGGTAGCTCTCCTCGATGTCTTCGATCGACACCTCGTTGGGCATGTTGATCGTGTTGTGATTGACGATGCCATTGCCGACGAACGCGTGATTGGTCGGGACGGAGACGTCGTACACCTCTTGGGTGCCGGCATCTTCGACCCCGATCACAGGCGAGAAGTGCAAACGATCCCGTACCACCGTGAGCAACCATTCCGGCAGGACATCATCGGCGATCATTGCGATCCGCTCGAGCGTACGGCGGGATACGTGCTTGGTTCGCGGGTCGCAAAGGAAGGCGAACTCGGACCGCACGCCGTAGCCGTTCCTGCCCGACTTGCCTGCAGGGATCAACTCGTACAGCTCGCGAGGTGTGATGCCCGGGACGACGTCGGCTGTGCTCTGGGCGTACGACCTGTCGAGCAGTTCGTCCTGGCGAGCCCGCTTGTCCGCTTCGGCGAAGGGCACCAACCGGGCGAGCTTCTGAGCTTCGCGGCCTGCTGCGTACACCTCATCGAAGTCCTTGTCGTACTCCGTGTTGTGCTTGCTGATCCGGCTGTGCACGACGCCGAGGTTGGTGAGAACGGCCTGAAGATCGTCGAGCAGACCGGTCGAGTCGACACACAGTGCCATCCGGTCGAGTGTCGCGTCGACGCTGACATATCCGTCGAGGAACAGCCCCTGCAAGAAGGCCAGGACCACCGGTTTTGGTGATCGCAGTACGGCATCAGGGATCCGCTTGGTTGCGGCACGCTCGCCGCAACCAAGGTGGTCGAAGAACTCAACGATCTCCTTCGAGGCAACCACGACACCCGGGCACTTGCCTTCGTAACGGGCGATACGCGCATCGACGTCGAATTCGGATTGCCAGGCTGCCGCAACGCGAGCGAGCACGCCCTCGTCGGCGTTCGTGATGGTGATAGTCCAGTTGGAACGGCTGGTATGACCCTCGGCTACATAGGCCCCGAGCAGGAATCCCAGCTCTGGAGTCATCTCCTCCGGCATCCGCACCGATTTCTGGTTCCCGTATGCAGCGGACGCCACAAAGCTATCGAATCGCGCTGGAACAGTCGCCCAAATGTCCGAGCCGTAGTGCGTCGCGACATACTCGCCGGGTTGGATCTCATCGAGGCGCCGCCAGACGAGATCGCCGTCGGCCGCAGTCAGTAAACGATGGTTCGGTGTGGCGGTTACTCGATGCCCCGAGCGCAACGTGGCTGTGCGCACGGGCCGCTCGCCGCCGTAGTAGAACGCGTCGGTCTTCTGTGGTCCGTTGATCGAGGCGACCTCCATGACCTCATCGCGGAACGAATCGGGCGACTCGCCCTGGTGCAGCGATTCAATCCGAACGAGACCGTCTGCAGTCGCCAACAGGGTGCTGCCGACAACGCACTTGCTGATCGCTCCCGAGATGAACGGCTGGGCCGCCGCCATCATCTTGATGTGGCCGGTGTAGTGAATGAACCGCTCGCCCAACTTGCCGTTGCGGTTGGCGCAGTCGAACACCGGAAGGTGCTCCTCGAGCAGCCCGGGGGCACCCTCGATGGTCTGGCGGCCGCACACGTAGTCGTTCGCCTCCTCGACATCCTGGGCCGAATAGCCCAGCTCACGCAGCATGTCGAAGCTGGGGGAGTTGTACTGGGCCGGGGTGAAGCCGAGGCGCTGCAACGTCCTCTCGCCGAGCGTCCACTGGTTGAAGGCGAAGCCCAGCTCGAACACGCCGGGCAGGATCGCCTCGATCTTGTTGAGATCTTCGATCGTCAAGCCCTTGGCGATGAGGCTCGCAGTGTTGATGTGCGGCGCCCGGTGCAGGCTCATGGCGCCCACCACGTAGTCGATGATCTGCTCGATCTGGCCCTCGGTGTAGCCGAGGTTGCGCAGCGCCGGCTCGATCGACTGATTGGCGATCTTGAAGTAGCCGCCGCCGGCCAGCTTCTTGAACTTGACCAGAGCGAAGTCGGGCTCGACGCCTGTCGTGTCGCAGTCCATCAGCAGGCCGATGGTGCCGGTCGGCGCCAAGACCGTGGCCTGGGCGTTGCGGTAGCCGAACTGCTCGCCCGTTTTCACCGCGATGTTCCAAGCGTTCTGCGCCTCGTGAAGCATGTCGGATGGGGTCACGTCGGGGGCGATCCCCATCACATGAGTCGACACGCCCTCGAACTCACCGTCGCCCGCGTTGTAGGCGGCCTTGCGGTGGTTGCGCATCACCCGCAGCATGGCGGCGGCGTTCTCCTCGTACTTGGCGAACGGCCCGAGCGCCTCGGCCATCTCCGCCGAAGTCGCATAGGCGTAGCCGGTGAGGATGGCGGTCAGCGCCCCGGCGATGCCGCGGCCCTCGTCGCTGTCGTAGGGGATGCCCATCTGCATCAGCAGCGAACCGAGGTTGGCATAGCCGAGGCCGAGGGTGCGGTAGTCGTAGCTGCCCTGGGCGATCTCCGCCGAGGGGAACTGGGCCATCGTCACCGAGATCTCGAGGACCATCGTCCACAGCCGCGTGGCATGGCGGTAGGCGTCGAGGTCGACCGTGCCGGTGTCGGCGTCGTAGAACTTCACCAGGTTCAAGCTGGCGAGGTTGCACGCCGTGTTGTCGAGGAAGACGTACTCGCTGCAAGGATTAGTGGCGCGGATCTTGCCGCCGGCGGGGGAGGTGTGCCACTCCTGGATCGTCGTGTCGAACTGCACGCCGGGGTCGGCGCATTGCCAGGCGGCGTCGGCGATCTGGTGCCACAGGTCGCGGGCCTGCACCGTCTTCATCACGGAGCCGTCGGTGCGCGCCGTCAGGTGCCATTCCCGGTCCTCGAGCACCGCCTCGATGAACTCGTTGGAGAGGCGCACCGAGTTGGTGGAGTTCTGGCAGGAGACGGTGGCATAGGCCTCGCCGTTGAAGTCGGAGGGGTAGCCGGCGGCGATGAGCGCCTTGACCTTGTTCTCCTCCTCGGCCTTCCAGTGGATGAACGCCTCGATGTCGGGGTGGTCGGCGTCGACGATGACCATCTTGGCGGCGCGGCGGGTGGTGCCGCCGGAGCGGATGGCGCCGGCGGCGCGGTCGCCGACGCGCAGGAACGACATCAGGCCGGAGGAGGTGCCACCGCCGGAGAGCTTCTCGCCGACGGCGCGAATGTTGGAGAAGTTGGTCCCGGTGCCGCTCCCGAACTTGAACAGCCGGGCCTCCCGGACCCACAGGTCCATGATGCCCCCGGGGTTGACCAGGTCGTCGTCGATCGACTGGATGAAGCAGTTGTGGACGACGACGCCGTCGGCGACGTATGACTCGTCTTCTTCGACCTGGAGGTTGTAGACCATGCCGCTGTGGGCCACGCGGCGGATGCCGCCAATCCCGGCGATGGAGTATTCGCCCACCCGGGGCGCTCCGGAGGCTGTGGCCGGCAGAACGGCGACGTCGCCGACTTCCAGCTTGCCGGCATCAATCCACTCTGGTTTCAGAACGCTCGAGCCATCGGACCCGTCCGCGACGGCCTTGCGGAACGCGAGGATCGGGTGGTTCTCCGTCGCCACGAGAGGCTTGGGAACGACTCTGCCGAGGCTCCGGCCGGGAACCCGATGGAGGAGGTTGAGCCGGACCAGAGGCTCGTCAACACGCCGCGCCATCGTGTCGGTGACTTTCCGGTAGCGACCCTCGTGGGTCAGCACCGAATCACCCGCTTCAACAGTCTCAATGGCCTTGGTGCCGCCCTCGACCGTTATCTTCGTCCCCGCCGGGAAACAAGCGTGCGGAGCCGGGCGGGAGTAGGAGTCGGGAGAGGCGACCATCTCCTCGGTGTCGGGATCGACGTACCAGAAGCCCTCGGCGGTGCCGGTGATGCCGTATTTGTGGTGGAGGCCGGTGTTGAACCACTGCGGCGAGTTGGGGGCCGCCATCTGGTGGAGCAGCATGTAGGCAATCTCGTCCTCGAAGATCTGGGCGGACTCCTCATCGGCGAAGTAGCCGTGCTCCTCGCCCCACCAGCGCCACGTCTCGGCGAGGCGGGCGATGACCTGGCGGGCCGAAGTCTCCGAGCCGGTGATCATCTTGCCGGCGTCGTCGAACGTGGGGTTGCCCTTCTTGTCGAGCACCGGGACGCCGGCCTTGCGGAAGTACTTCGACACCATGATGTCGGCGGCCACCTGGGACCAGGCGGACGGGATCTCGGCGTCCTTCATCTCGAACACGACCGAACCGTCGGGGTTGGTGATGCGGGAGTCCCGCTTCGACCACTGCACCGTGTCGTAGGGGCTGAGCCCCTCGGCGGTGAAGCGGCGCTCGATGCGCAACCCGGGGCCCTTCCGGGGCGCCCCGTCGTCGGTGCCCCCGGCCGCGCCCTTTGACGCGCTCTTGGACTTGGTCTTGCTCTTGATGTCGACAACCGTTTTCGCCACTAAACCCTCTCCTGGTCCTGTCCGCTCTCAGCTCCGTCCCGACTCGCTGAGTTATCCACAAAGTTCTCCACACCCACTACATCTTGTGGTAGGGAAGTTGTCGATACCCAAGATGTTGCGTATGGGGAACATAAGTGTAATTACGTTCGTGTAATCATGTCAACCATTCGCCAACCGCTTATGTTGCAGTGGTTTGCCCGATCCGCCACGGCTCGCACCGCGCCGATTCGCGCGCCTCCAGGGGAAGTATGACGGCCACATGTGACACAAACGCGCCGCGCCCAAACCGCCGGGGAAGCAGGGGAAGAAGGCGAGCGGGAGTATCGCCCAGGGCGCCCGGCGCGGGCAAGCTCAGCGGCGGGTTTCTTTTCGCGGGCGGGTGGGCAGTTTTCGCGAGCGACGTGGTATTCCGAGTGCGTGGGATTGAAGCTCCTGCCGGTTCGAGGGCGCCGTGAGGCGGGTCTATGAGGCGCTGGTCGACGTGATTATGCGTGCTCCTTTCCGACCCGAAGCCGCTGCTGTCGGACGACGGCTGTAGCCATCACCTGACGGGCCCGCTCTTACGGGTGGTGAGGCTCGAACGATATGCGTTGGCGAGCTTGAGTCCGTCTCATTCAGGGTAAGGGCAGCAGCACCTTCATCCTCGAAGGCGCAGCTACCGAGCAAAGGGTGTGCGGCCCCGCCGGGCAGTCACCGCAGCGGGGCCGCAGTTCAACTGTCGCTACCGAGCCCAGAAGCGATAGCGATATTGTGTCGTCGGGGAGTCGGGTACGCAGTTCGTGCCGCCAATGCCGTCCCCACCGATGTCCTTCCAATCGCTCAGATAGAGCTCGAGGTTTCCGTCACCCCAGGTGTAGTTGTCACCGGGGAGCAGCATGCTGTCCAAGCTACAGGAGTCGGTGTGTCCACCCAGACCGGGATTGTCCTGGTCGCCCGCGCCTTGGCTGACGTTGACGATCCCCCACCAGGACGCACTCCCGGAGTCGCAGCTATAGCGGCAGCGGTCCGAGAAGACGATCGTCTGGAACTGGAAAGGACCGCTCGCTCCCGTGGTGTTCTCGTAGACGGTGCCGATCGGGGCGTTCTCCACCGTCGCGTGAGCCGTGGCCCTCGCCTCCGGCGGTATCGAGGTCTCGAGCGTGCGATACGTCGCGCCGCTGTCAACCGACACCTCCCACCGCCATCGCGTCGCATCGTTGGGAATGAACCAGCTAGTTGAGTTGGCGGAGAAGTCTGGTCCTTGCGCCGGTAGCTTCTGATACATGTGGTCGGGCGAGAAATAGGCGTTGTTGCGGTTGTAGATGAGCGTCCAGCCGTTCCCCTCGTCATCCATCTCGCAGTAGGCGAGGATTGGGGTCGTCCCGTCGGGTGCGATCCACCTTTCGCCGCTCGGCGTCCCGGGGCACCGGTCGCGGATGTCCTGACACGACACACCAGCTGAATCGGGTGTAGATCCGCACGCCGCCCCGCCGCCGACCATGCGGACGCTGTCACTCCCCTGGATCGGTACGCCATCGTAGGTCTCTCCGATGAGCGTGCCCATGGTGCTCCCACAGGTAAGAGAAGTGTCTCCCAGCCTGAAGTGGAACACGAGGTCTACGTCACCATCACCGTCCACATCATCCTGGTGACGGCGGGGCTCACCGGTCTTTTTGGCGACATGGGTCTCAGTAGCTCCTTCGAAGTTCACAGTTGAGTGATCCACTGACGCTGCATCAAAGTCGTCAGTTGTTAGCACCGCGACCGCAATGTTGCTTTTCTCGTTCTTGCAGTTGATCGAGTTGGGATCGCTGCCGGGCTTGATGTCGATAGAGACAACCAGACCCTCGTACTCGAAGATGGCGTAGCCACCCCACCCCGGCAGATCGTTCCACGCACCGGGTGGCTCAGGCTCTTCGGGTTGCTCCTCATGTTGCCAGTTCATCGCGGCATAGTCTTCGTTGTTGAAGTTGTTCGGTTCGCCGCTGGCCCAGAACTCGTAACCCGAAGGCTCCCCACTGACCCAGCGCCAGATCCCTTCTTCGTCGCGGTCCGTGTAGCCGATCAGATAGAGCGTTTCGCTACCGAACTTGTCCACCAGGAAGTCCTTCTCCCCCTCACTCAGAACGCTCACCACGTATCCGGGCTGTCCCAGCCACGTGGTCTCGGCAGCCAGCCGAATTGCGTCGTCGAGTCCCTCCACCGGTCGTGGCGACAATCGATACCAATGGTCGTTGCCTCCCTCGTCGGTGGGCCATTGCACCGGGCCCTCGGCAATCTCGTCGACGCTGAGGGCACGGGTCCAGACCTGAATCTCGTCGAGTTGTCCGTTGAACCAGAATCCCTCATCCAGGAAGTGTTCGTCCATCCGGCCAATCGACCATGTGGAGGAATCAGGCAGATCCCCAGTTGGGTGGTCGTAGGTTGCTGCCAGGACACCATCGAAGTAGAGCATGTAGGTGTAGGTACCGGCGTCGAGTGTGCGCGTCATGACGACCTTCGTCCATGCGCCCAGCGGAATCGGCTCCTCGAAAACGCGTACAAACGCTTCGTCGTTGGGTGATCGGTAATCGACGCCGAGTATCCCGTACCCGGGTGGTGGCGATCCCTGATCAGCACCCGAGAAGATGTGGAATCGGTTGGCGTCCGGGGTGTTCACGCCGTCACGAGTCCAGAAGAGTGTCCGATGATTGTTGTCGACCGGCTTGACCCAGAACGACAAGGTCGCCTCGGGCGAGCCGCCGGCCGCTGGATCGTGGAAGGGAAAGAGCCCCGGAAGGCTCGCCCAGATCGGTTCGGTTCGCTCAATGCTGAAGTCTAGGGCCATGCCTTGGACAGCATCATCCGTCCAGACGCCGTTCGTGATCGTGCCGGGACGGGCGTTACCCGACGAATCAACTAGAACGGTCCCCTCACCCTCATCGAGGTGATATGCGGCGTACAGACTCGGATCAGAATCAGCCGCCGCAGACGCCATCACGCCAACCAACAGCAGCAGCCCTGCAGCAATCACGACCGTCAGCCTCAGCGCTCCTTGCCCGTTGCCGATGTCATTCCCCTGTGTCCTCATGATGTCATCCCCTTCCACAATTATCCCCCGAATCGGCACTCCGGCATCGGCCCACTAGCGAGGGATCACCTGTCTCGGTCGGTGGAGCCAGCTGGCGCCGAGGTGCACAGAAGTTCTTCGCTTCAAGGCTACGCGTCGGCGACGGCCGGACGCGGGAGTTTTTTCGTTCGACCCGCGGTAGCGAGCAGAGAGGCATGAGTGATCAGTGACCTCGCGCTGACGGCCGAAAGGGCCCATGACAATCGGCCCAAGGAATCCTCTGCCGAGCGACTTCGACGAACGACAGGCCTGGGTCACGTGTGGCCCGACGACTTCGCAGACCCGCTGCATCGTGCCTTGGCTTGGATCGATTCGATCAGGTGAGTGAGCGCCAGACTCACAAGACAGGACGTCACCCACACGACCCAATCGAGCTAGCGGCCGTCAATCCCCCGCCACACGAATATGCGAATCACCCGCTATGAGCGATATCACTTCGCCGGAGCAGCCGAGCCGATCGGCACATATTGGATCGAGTTGGCGGTCGCAACGTGGTTCAACTGCGCGTGTTATTCCCGACTGCAGGTGGGAGGTGCGACACCCATAGGGGCTGAAGTCGCTGATACCGCACCGCAGCGAGCACGCCTCGCCCTTCGCCAGGCTTGAGGACAG
This sequence comes from uncultured Acidimicrobiaceae bacterium, assembly GCA_947258635.1. GTDB lineage: Bacteria > Actinomycetota > Acidimicrobiia > Spongiisociales > UBA5794 > JAHEJX01. The sequence continues at coordinate 3,534 of CAMYJM010000036.1, read as the reverse complement.
CCCAGCTCCGGGGAACGTCACTTCAGCGGGGAGACTCAGGGCCGGTATTCGAATTCGCGGCAGTCGCGCCATTCACATATTCGGTATACGCCCGGGGCGGCATCGGCGGGACGGCGGGCCTGGAGCGGCGGGCCGAGCGTGCCGATCCCGCCCGCTTCACACGAGCGCCCCTCCAAGTAACCAGGGGACGGCTCCCAGGCGCCTCTCCTCACTGCCGCCCAGTCGCCGGAACCGATTCTGTCCCACACTACGACTCGCCACCGATAGAGGTCCCAGCAATCACTCGCAACGATTCCTCCGTAGTACACCACGCCATCGGTCGACACGAACTCCACGTCAGGTCGGTTGACTATCCAGGAAGCAAGCGCTGCAACGACGATCAAGCCGACG
>CAMYJM010000036.1:0-3041 GCA_947258635.1 uncultured Acidimicrobiaceae bacterium | reverse complement strand
ATCGAGATCTCCACGCCTCAACCTATCGGCACGCACCCGGACGATCATGACCTCTGGATCTTCACCGACCCATACCCGATCACCAAATATCGGACGAGAACGCACAATCCGTCGAGTACTCGAGATCGCACTTGGAGTGCGGCCTCGACTGCCGGTCGCCACTCTCCGTATCTCATCGACCCCCATCGGCTCAGGCCGCTCGGTCACACCGAGAGTCAACAACGTCTGTGGGCACCACCCCTAGCCGGCCACCAGGTTGGCATGGATGTAGAGCACCGGGGCACCGTCGCGGATCTCGAGCGTCGTCCACCAGTCGTACAGTCCGTTCCCGCCTGGAGGCCACGGATCGTCCGGCTCCATGAGCCAGGCCGGGTTGGCGAGCAGGAATGAGTCGAGCGGGCCGCGGTAACCAATGCTGTTCGTCGCCGGGTCGGGACCGAACGGGAAGCCGGCGGCGTCGGCGCCCTTGGTGAGTATGTCGTCGATGATGGTTGCGACGGCCACGCCGCCGGCTCGGGGTTCGAGTACCCATGTCCTGAAGGCCGCATCGATCCCGCGGTCGAGAAGCTCGGCGAATGCGGTGCCCGAGCCGACGAGAGCCGTCCTCGAGGCGGCATCGAAGCGGGGATCCTCGAGCGCCCAGATCACCACGGTGAGGTCGTCATCGAGAGCCAGCTCTCGGATCACGACCGTCGCCGGATCGGTCGTCACTCCTTCCGGCGGTGGATCGGGGGGACACCCTTCGGGGAAGTCGGCGCACGCTATCCAGCGGCGCATCATCAGCTGCAGCGCTGCCGCCGGTCCATCCGGCCTGATGGCGGTGGCGTCGTAGAAGCCGTCGGCCGGCCAGTCATCGCGCGGGATCGGGCCGGGTGGGGAAACCGGAGCCATTGCCGGCAGCGCGCAGCATTGCGGCGACACCGGAGGGGTCATCGTGACCCGCTCCCACTCGCCTTGCAGCGGCACTGTCGTCGGGAGGGCGGTCGTCGTCGGCGCGACCGTCTCGATTGTCGGGGGGACCGTCGTCGGCGCCGCCGTTGCGGTCGCCGCGGCGGTGGTCGGCGCCGCCGTTGCGGTGGGAGACTCGGCGCTGCCGCAGGCCGCCAGCATCACGATCACCACCGACATGATGGGCCAAAGCGTCGACATGGTCTTGTTCCCTTTCCGTGAAGCGCTGCGGATGTATTGATCGGGTGATTCGACCCGGAATGTGGGCAAGGCGGCCGGGCAGGAATCACGCAACCGGCGCCACCCGCCGTCGCTCAGATTGCCGGGGAGCGTGGCGGGCCGCCAGCCACGTCGCCACTCCGATGATCCAGACGACCGCCAGCAGCGCGAACTCGGTGACGAGTAGCCAGCCCTCCTGGTCCCACGAAGACGAGTCCCAGTCCATTCGGGTCCACAGGACCAGGAACCAGAACGCGCCGGCTGCGAATGGGACCAGGGCGGCAGAGGCCCACCCCCACTCTTCCTTGCCGGCGCAGCGGACTGCCCCGATCCAGGTGAAGATCGAGCCGATCACGAATGCCAAGAGGTAATGCCAGAGTGTCATTGGAGCCTCCTGCGAGCAGGTCCGTCGACGGGTCGCAAGACGGTGGCGGCAGGGCCCGACGCGGGATCTGGTAGTGCGACCGTGCCTGAATGGATCCGCCACGGGATCGCCGACACAGCCGACGGAGTAGGACGCCGCATCGCGGCCTCCCTTGTTGTGAGGCGGAACGCCGCGCTGGCGTTCGCGGGCCGGCGTCCCGAGCCGCAGTGTGCGGGAACCGGCCGCGGTTCCCACGAGCCCAACGCAAATCGCGCGGACTCCAGTCCCATCGAACATAATCGCGCCGAGACGCGCCAGAGTCCGAAGACCCTACATGACGCAACCGGGAGCGCCGTCTCGGGTGCGTCGTGGTCAGCGGCGGGCCATCGCCAGCGTGGCGTACACGACGATGAACGTGGCGGCCGCCATCAGTCCCAGCGGGAGGGCCGCGTCCCGCAGGACGAGATCGGCAGCGGACTCACGCCATTCGGCCCAGATGAAGGTGACTCCGATGTACGCCGCCACGATGAGCCCCGCCGAGACCAGTGCCGGCAGCACCAAGCCACCCCACCCGATCGAGCGCCCGGCTCGCCGCTTCGTCGCCGCCAGGAAAACGAGGACCACGACGGAGATCATCGCCGATGTTGCCGCCAGCACCGTTGCGTCGCTGTCGAACCGCCGCGCCGCGGCCAGCGCGCCGACCGGCAAGGCCGCGGCCAGCGCCAGGGCGATGAGTGCGATTGTGATCGAACTCGGGTGCGGCCTGCCGATCGGGGGCGACCGTCGCGCCACCCGCCGCGGCGCCGTCACGCCCGGGCCGCCACTACGAGAACTCTGCCGGCCCGCGGCGGGTGCGGTCCACCTTGAGCTGCAGCACGTCGGGGCGGGAGTAGTGGCCGGTGGGGTCGAAGTTCTGGCGCTGCCGGCGCACCAAGTCGAGGTCGATGTCGGCGTAGACGATGGTCTCCTCGTTCTTGACCGGCTCCACGATCGTCTTGCCGTCGGGGCCGGCGATCATCGTGCCTCCGTTGCACAGGTTGTCGCCGTCGGCGAGCAGCGGGTCACGCAGGGGGAAGTCGTCCGGGATGTGCTCGGCGCGCAACAGCCCGCCGACGCTGAGCACGTAGAGCCGGCCCTCGCGGGCGATGAATCGGGTGATGTCGCGGGTGAGCCAGGCGGAGCCGGGCCAGACGGCGATGTGGAGCTGAGCGCCCTGGGTGTACAGAGCAGTGCGGGCCAGCGGCATCCAGTTCTCCCAGCAATTGAGCCCGCCGACCCGCCAGCCGGCGAAGTCGTGCACCCGGAGCCCGTGGCCGTCACCGTCGGCCCACACCAGGCGCTCACCGTGCGTAGGTTTGAGTTTGCGGTGGACGCCGACGATCCCATGGGCCGGGTCGATCGCTACCAATGAGCAGTACACGGAGCCGCCCGACGGCGCCCGTTCGGCGACGCCGACGTAGGTGAACACGTTGAGGTCGCGGGCGGCATCGACGACCTCGGTGAACTCGGG